>JALYTE010000318.1 GCA_030854435.1 Acidobacteriota bacterium
TGTTCGCGCGCAGGAAGGGCGATTGGTAGAACTCGAACAGATTGCCGTGGAACTGGTTGGTGCCGGACCGTGTGACCAGCAGGACCTGCGCGCCGGAGTTGCGACCGTACTCCGCCGTGGGGTTTGCGGAGATGACACGAAACTCGGCCAGCGCGTCGGGATTCTGGTGCGAAGGCGACGTATTCGAGCCGCCCGAAGAAGTCTCATTGTCGTCGATGCCATCCAACACATAGTTGAAAGCGCGGTCGCGCGAGCCGTTGACCACGATGTCGCCGCCGGGGGCGTTGCCGCTGTTGTTCTGCACGACGCCGGGGATGTACTGGACGAAGCTGAGAGGGTTGCGACCGCGGGTGCCGACGATGGGAAGCTCGGTCAACGTGACATTGTCGATGATGCCGCCGAAGTTGCCGGACGACTCGGTCTGCACAACGTCATAGCCGCCCTCAACCTGGACAGTCTGGCTCTCTCCCCCGATTTGAAACTTCGGATCGACGCTGGTGGGCAAGCCGATGGCGAGAACATTGCCGGTGGAAACGAATGTCTTGAAGCCGACAGCTTCCGCGCGAACCGTGTAGTGACCGATCTGTAGCGAATCGAATGAATAGGTCCCGGAACCGGAGCTCTTCGTCGTATAGCTGATGCCGGTGTCGTCGTTGATGGCCGTGATCGTGGCGTTGGGGACAATGGCACCACTGGAATCGGTGGCGACTCCGGAGATTCGACTGGTCGTACCCTGCGCCCATGCGAGCGAAACGGACAGGAAGAGGAGACCAAACAACGCAATCAGCCTACGAACGTTCATATAACCTCCGAATACAGAAAAAATAGATGGAACTTTCTCCCGGACCGACTTTGCAAAATCCAAAAGGACAACGCCACTGAGTCGAACTCCCACGGACGTTGCACCAGAACCCGGAATCAATGGACTTCGTCAAGGAAACTCAACAGTAAGAGCGAATGGAATCGATGTCAAATCCAGCCTCAGTACACTTCGTTATTTGCCTTACCGTGCGAGTCGTCGGATAGGCTCATCTACAGCAAGCTCGTCATGCCGCAAACAAAGGCTCGTTGCGGAGCAACGCCAACAGCTTGCGAACGTTCGATTGGATTTATAGAAGGAAAACAACATGAATGTAAACGCAGCGACCCGATCCACGGCCACGATGTATGGAGGTTTCGTGCTGTTCATTGCAGGGATGGGCGGCCTGCTCTACGGCATCGACATCGGCATTATCTCCGCCGCACTTCTATATCTCGGCAAGACGGTGAGCCTCACGCTCGGCCAGACCTCGCTGATTGTGGCGGCGGTGCTGGGCGGAAGCATGCTTTCGTCGCTGGTGGCCGGGCTGCTCGCGGACTGGCTCGGGCGCAAGCCGATGATGGTCCTGAGCGCGTTCCTGTTTGTCGCGAGTGTCGTGCTTATCGTGCTGTCGCAGGGGTTCATTCCGCTGTTCCTCGGGCGACTACTGCAAGGGATGAGCGGCGGCGTCATCGCGGTCGTCGTCCCGCTCTACCTGGCTGAATCGTTGAATGCGAAGAACCGCGGCAAGGGCGCGGGTGTTTTCCAGTTGATGCTCACCATCGGGATTGTCCTGGCGGCGATCAGCGGCCTGTACTACACGCACGCCGCCGAGACTGCGATTTCGTCGGCAGCAGGAAACGCGTTGCTCATTCGCGCGGCCCAGGAACATGCGTGGCGCGGCATGTTTCTGTCGATCATTTATCCCGGCTTGATCTTCTTTGCGGGCAGCTTCTTCCTCGACGAGACGCCGCGCTGGCTCTTCAAGAAGGGCAGAAAGGACGCGGCTTATCGCGCGCTCTGCCGCACGTCGTCGCAAGAAGAAGCGGCCCTGGAGCTCAACGAGATGGAAACTCTCGCGCACCAGACGAGCGAGACCAAGGCCTCCGCCCTCGCGGGATCGTTGCTGCAACGCAAATACGTGATTCCTTTTCTGCTGGCCTGCATCATCCTCGCGTGCAATCAGGCTACGGGCATCAATTCGATCCTGGCCTACCTAACGGTCATTCTGCGTCAGGCCGGAATGACCGCGCAGCACGCGACCCAGGGCGACCTCGCCGTGAAGGTCTTGAACAGCGTGATGACAATCGTTGCCATCGCACTTGTCGACCGTCGCGGCCGGAAGTTCCTGCTGGTCATCGGAACTGCGGGTGTTATCGTCGCGCTGTCGAGCGCCGCGCTGATCTTCCATGGTTTCGAGGCAAAGCAGGTTGACATTCGCGAGCAGATGCAAGCCCGCGTCCTCAACAATAGTCTCGATCTCCAGAATTGTGCCGCCCTCGGAAGTGTCGGGAGCTCCGAGAAGCCTATGACGCTCACCGTGCTCTACAGTTCTGGTGACGGCGGCGACAAGATCGCGTCCGCGATCTGCTCCGACCCGTCGCCGATCATGCACATTACTTCCGAGCAGGTTGACTCGGCGCAGTTGGACCTCGCCACACCTGCGGCATTCACAATCAGGCACGCCTTCTACGGTCCCGTTCCCACGGAGAAAACCGGCTGGCTCATCGCCGCTTGCCTCGCTTTGTTTATCTCCGCTTTCGCGGTTGGCCCCGGAGTTGTGGTCTGGCTCGCGCTTTCCGAGTTGATGCCGACCCGCATTCGCTCCGCTGGAATGGGGTTCGCGCTGCTCCTGAACCAGGGCACGTCTACCTTGATCGCCAGCGTGTTCCTGCCCGTGGTGGGTAATCACGGATACAGCCCCATGTTCGCGTTCTGGGCAGCCTGCACGGTCGTCTACTTCCTGACCGCCGCTTTCTTTCTTCCCGAGACAAAGGGCAAAACATTGGAGGAAATCGAAGCTGGCTTCGACAAACACGAAGCAGGAAAACTCGCCGTTCGTCGCCAGCGAAGCTCTGGCGTAAATTGAATGCCTAGGGACTTCGTATGAGCGCTCGGAAAAAACTTCGTCTTCATCACGTCGGATATGCGACGAAAGATATCGGCCCAAGCGTGGAGGCGTACACCGCCCGGTTCGGATACGAGGCCGCGACGAGCGTGATTCATGATCCTCTCCAGACCGCGCTTGTGCAGTTTCTACATCTACCCGGCGAGCCGACATACCTCGAATTCGTGGCCCCGGACGGCCCTCAAAGCAAGCTGGTGGAGGTCGCGAAACGCGGCGGCGCACTGAACCACCTCTGCTACACTTCCGGCCCGCTCGAAGCGACAATTGCGGACCTCGAACACAGCGGGATGAAACTCATCTCCGACCCGAAACCCGCCATCGCCTTCGCGGGCCGTAGAATCTGTTGGCTGCTCGGCGCGGACAGTCTGCCCATTGAACTGGTGGAGCGCCGCGACGAAAGCGACGCTTGCCCGCCGGGCCTTTAGCGCTACAAACCCATACTGCCATTCACTCCACTACACTCAAACTATGAGCACGGCACCGCCGCAATTCGACGCCATCACAGAGCGCGAGAAGGGCCTACAGCGCGGCCTCTCGACCGACCAGCTCTCGATGATCGCCATCGGCGGTGCCATCGGCACGGGCCTGTTCCTCGGCAGCGGGCTCGCTATCGGCTTCGCGGGACCGAGCGCGCTCGGTAGCTACCTCATCGGTGCGCTCATCGCGTTTTTGTTGATGGGCTGTCTCGCCGAGATGACTGTCGCGCACCCCACACCCGGTTCCTTCGGCGCGTGGGCCGAATTCTACATCCATCCGCTCGCCGGCTTTCTGGTGCGCTACGCCTACTGGGCCTGCATCGTTCTCGCCGTAGGAACGGAAGTCACCGCCATCGCGCTCTACATGCGCTTCTGGTACCCAAACATGCCAGGCTGGGTGTGGATCGCCGGTTTCTCGCTCGCGCTCATCGCCGTCAACGCGCGCCACGTGCGCCTTTTCGGGTCGATCGAGTATTGCCTCTCGGCGCTCAAAATATTCGCGATCGTCGCGTTCCTTCTGCTCGGCGGTTGGATGGTTTTCTCCTCCGCGCATGGGTCCGGCATAGGCTTTCAAAACTACGTCTCCCACGGTGGTTTCTTTCCAAAGGGCGTCGGAGGCATGTGGACGGCGGTGATCGTGGCGCTGTTCAGCTACTTCTCGATCGAGATGATCGCGGTCGCCGCCGGAGAAGCGCGCGATCCGCGTCGCGCCATCACGCGCGCCTTCCGCGCCACGTTCGTGCGGCTCTCGCTCTTCTATCTGTTGACCCTGGCGTTGATCGTCGCCATCGTTCCGTGGGACGCGCCCCCCTCCGCGCAAGGGCCGTTCGTCGGCGTCATGCAGCGAATGCACATTCCCGCCGCCGCTGGCATCGTCAACCTGGTCCTACTGATCGCGGCGCTCTCTGCGATGAACTCGCAACTTTATATCACCGCACGCATGATGTTCTCGCTCTCCCGCGCCGGCCACGCCCCGCGCCGCCTCGGCGTGTTGAACGCGCACGGCGTTCCCGCCGCGGCACTGCTCGTTTCGACGTTCGGCATCGCGTTGGCGGCCATTCTGAATGCGCTTTATCCCGACCGCGCGTTCGAGCTGATGATGTCCATCGCCATCTTCGGCGCGATGTTTACGTGGTTCATGATCTTCATTACCCACTTGTTCTTTCGCCGTCGCCATGTCGCGTCGACCCTGGCGTTCCGCATGTGGGGCTTTCCGTACACCACCCTGGCCGGCGCGGCGCTGATCCTGGCGGCGCTCATCACAACGCTGTTCACGCCCGGCTTTCGCCTGACCGTGCTGTGCGGAGTCCCGTTCATCGCGGCTCTTACCGCCGTCTTTTTTCTGCGTGTGCGCCGCGCGCCCACCCCAGCAACCATTCCCGAGCGAGTTCTCCCATGAGCGAAACCGTCACTGACCCCTTACTGAAATGGCGCAAGGAGTTTCCCATCCTCGCGCACACCACGTACATGGTGAGCCACTCGCTGGGCGCGATGCCGCGCGGTGCGGCGACCGCCGCCCAGGAGTTCACAGACACCTGGGCCACGCGCGGCATCCGCGCCTGGGAAGAAGGCTGGTGGGACATGCCCATCACGCTCGGCGACTTGATCGCCGACATCATCGGCGCGGCGCACGGCCAGGTCGTCAAGCACCAGAACGTTTCCATCTGCCAGACGATCGTGACGTCCTGCTT
>JALYTE010000431.1 GCA_030854435.1 Acidobacteriota bacterium
GAGCCTAATTCAGGGGCCTGAAGGCCCATGCTCCCTCCGAAAAGCGGCCGAACGTCGGTCTACATCATATCGAGAAATGCTCTAAGGACGCTCTGATTAAGTCCTCGGGCTTCCCTCCAGGGCTAAAGCCCATCGGGTTTTCGCGCCATTTACCGCGGGCTGCAGCCCGCTGCTACTCCAACGAGAACAAGTTCTCGGACTTAATCAGAGGTTCCTTAATGGTTTGGCAGCTTTTTCTCAAGGCCGTCCGCAAATATGTCCGCTTGGATCTGGAGCGCGACCCATCGGCCCGCACCGCCTCCCAAGACCCAAATGCGAAGAGGGAGAGCCATAGGCCCTCCCTCACCGCCAGCCAGCCTGCTTCTACTTCAAAGTCTTCAGCGAGGGTTGCGACCTCACCGGAACGCCGTCCTGATTGGCGCGGAAGACGATGATTTTCTTCAGCACTTCATACGGCACGTTGCCGATGGGAAGCGGTTGGCCGTTGATATAAAGCGTCGGCGTCGAATCCACCCCGACGTCCTTCGCAAGCTGTATCGACGCCTTCAAAGCGTCGACGACCGGCTGCGTCTTCGCGCAAGCCATGACCGCGGCAGGATCGCCACCGGCCTTCGTCACGGCGCTGTCGAGCGTCGCGGTAGCGTCGCCCGGCGTCAAGCCGCTCTGCGCGTCGAACACGGCCTGCACGTATTTGAAGAAGGCCTCATCGCCCTTCGCCTTGCGCACGCAAAGACCTACCGCCGCGGCCTGAAACGCCTGCGGATGAATGTCCACCAGCGGAAAGTTCTGAAACACCACGCGCGCCTGCGGAAAATCGGTCGCGATCTGGTTCATGATGGGTTCGGCATCCTTGCAGTGCGGGCATTGCAGGTCGGAAAATTCGACGATCAGCAACTCCTTGCCGGCCACGCCGCGCGCTGGCCCGTCAACGCGCTCCATCAGCAGCTTGCGCGTCTCCGCGAAGGGCTTCGCGCCAAAGTCGATCACGTTGTCGGCGATCGCGTGGTTGCCATCTGGCGTCGTGAAAAAAATCGTCTGCTGGGTCTTGCCCGGCTGCGACTTGTCTCCCACCAGAATGACGACCTTGCTCACGCCCGGCGCCTTGGTAGAAAGAATCGCCCCCACGCTCCAGATGCGGTTCGCATCGTATCCCCACAACTGCGTCAGGAAAGCGTTCACCGTATCGACCGTCGGCGAGGTCGCCGTAAAGAACTTCGGATTGGCAGGCGGAAAAGGATTCGCGGGCGGAGCAGGCGCTGCGGCGGCCGGTGGTGTTTGAGCTGCGGACGGTGCATTGGGTGTCTGCGCGACCCCTGCAATTGAAAGCATGCAAGCGGTAATGCCCCATGCGGCGATACGAAAGTTCTTATTCAAAATAATCCTTCATTTCTGCCCGGCCTGACCGGAGCTTTAGCGCTAATCCACGATGATATAGAGACGACCGTCAAGCAAAAATGCGGGGTGCCCATGTCCCGGATTCTCGGACATGGGTTTCGACACTGCCATCAATCTCTACACCGGCACGTTCCTTACACTTCAGACTTCACCGCAATCGGAAACCTCCGCCCAGTCCCAAAAGATTTCTTGCTCACCTTCAACACCGGAGCGGCTTGCTGGCGCTTGTATTCGCTGCGCTCCACCAGCTTGATGATCGACCTTACCAGTGTCGCATCCACGCCGTGCGCCGCCGCAATTTCTTCCGCTGAAGCATAGTCTTCGACATAAGCCCGCAGGATCGGATCGAGCACTTCATACGGCGGCAGCGAGTCCGTGTCTCTCTGCCCCGGTCGCAACTCGGCCGACGGTGGCTTGGTCAGCGTGCTCTCCGGAATCATCTCGCGCTCGCGATTCGCGTAGCGGCTCAGCGCATACACCTCCGTCTTAAACACGTCGCCAATCACCGCCAGCGCGCCCACCATATCGCCGTACAACGTGCAGTAACCGACGGCCATCTCGCTCTTGTTGCCGGTCGTCAGCACCAGCGCTCCGCTCTTGTTGGATAGCGCCATCAGCAGCGTCCCGCGAATCCTCGGCTGCAGGTTCTCCTCCGCC
>JALYTE010000364.1 GCA_030854435.1 Acidobacteriota bacterium
ACTCCCAGCAGCGCGAGGACCTTTGCGCTGGTAAAAACGTTCTGCACCGCCGCGCCGGTCTTGACGCCCAGCGTATTGGTAAACGTCAGCAGCGTAATGATCGCAATCGCTGCGAGGTTCGCCGTGCTCAATCCAATGTTGCCCGACCCAATATGCACGATCCAATTCGTCTGGCTGACGCTGGGGAAAAACACGCCCAGAAACTTTCCAAACGCCACACCCACCGCCGCAATCGTCCCTGTCTGAATGACGAGAAACAGCGTCCACCCATACAGAAATCCCCATAGTGGCCCCAGCGATTCGCGCAGATAAACGTACTGACCACCCGCCTTGGGCATCATTGCCGCAAGCTCGCCATAGCTCAACGCGCCGATGACGGTCATCGCCGCCGTCACCAGCCACGCGGCGATCAGCAGCCCGGGAGACCCCAACGTCCGGCTCATGTCCGCCGACACGATGAAGATGCCCGACCCAATCATCGAGCCCATCACAATCGCGGTCGCTGAAAACAACCCCATGCCCTGCACAAAGTGCGGAGCGCCAATAGATTTGTCATCCTGAGGCGTAGCCGAAGGACCTGCTTCTCGCGATGCTGACGACGAACCAAACTTTTCTGAATTCACGTTCCCCAAACCCTACCGCAAAATTTCAAGAAAGTCTTCTACGACCTTGCGCACGCTCTCGCCCGGCACAAACAAACCGCCAATCACGGCCACCGAATCCGCCCCCGCATCGATCACGCAGCGCGCATTCTCCCGCGTAATTCCACCAATCGCGACAATCGGCTTTCGCGTCAACGCCCGCGCCCGCCGCACGCCCTCCAGCCCCACCACCGGCTCCGCATTCAGTTTCGCCGCGGTGGCAAACACCGGCCCAACGGCAATGTAGTCCGCCTCGCTCGCATCGGCGACGCGCACCTGCTCATCCGTATGCGTCGAAACCCCGACCACATACCTTGTTGCCTCAAGCGACATCGGCATCTTTGCTTTTATTCCTGTCATTCCCGCAGGGAACCTGCTGTCCGCTGTTGCTGTTGTTCTTACTTTTCTTTCTGTCATTCCCGGAGGGAACCTGCTGTGCCCTGCACCGACCATCCGGCGCACATCCTCCACCGACAAATCCTCCTGTCCCACATGCACTCCATCGAACCCAGCCAACACCGCCAGGTCCGCGCGATCATTCAAAATCAACGTCGTCCCCGAGCCTTCAAAAATTGCCGCAATCTCCGCCGCCATACGCAAAACTTCCTGTGGCCCATTCACCTTGTCGCGATATTGAACCAGCATCACGCCGGCATCGCGCAACTCCCGAGCGAACTCTGCTACGCGCACGCAGCGCTCATCCAGCGCGCCCCTGTCTGCAATCGCGTAAAGCTTCGGCAGCAGCACGGTCACGCCAGCTTCTTGTATTCTTTCTGCCGCTCCAAAAACCGCTCCATGAACTTCGTATCGAACGCGCCCGAGCGAAACTCCGCATCCGCGAAAATCGTCCGGTGCAACGGAATCGTCGTATGAATCCCCTCCACCACAAACTGCGACAGCGCGCGCTGCATCTTGTTCATCGCCTCTTCTCGGTCCTTGCCGTGACAGATCAGCTTCGCGATCAGCGAGTCGTAATACTGCGGCACGACGCCCTCGGCATATTGCGCCGTATCCACGCGCACGCCGTTGCCGCCGGGCACGTTGTAGACCGTGATCTTGCCGGGGCTGGGCGTGAACTTCTCCGGATGCTCGGCGTTGATGCGGCATTCGATGGCATGGCCATTGATCGCAGGAACTTCCGGCACAATATCGTCGAGCTTCTCGCCTGAGGCGATCCGCAATTGCGCTTTGACCAAGTCGACGCCCGTCACCATCTCCGTCACGCAGTGCTCGACCTGAATGCGCGTGTTCATTTCGATGAAGTAAATCTTGCCGTCTTCATCCATCAGGAACTCGATGGTGCCCGCGTTCCAATAACCGATGTCTTTCAACGACCGCTTGATGACCTTGCCGATTTCCTCGCGCTGTTTGCGCGTGATTTGCAGGCTCGGAGCCTCTTCGATCAGCTTCTGGTGGCGGCGCTGAATCGAGCACTCGCGCTCGCCCAGCGACATCACATTGCCGTGCTCGTCGGCCAGCACCTGGAACTCGATGTGGCGTGGCCGCTCGATGAATTTCTCCATGTACAGGTCGCCGTTCGAGAAGGCGTTCAGCGCTTCGGTCGACGCGGCCTGATACGCGCCCGGCAACTCCTCCTTCGAGCGCACGATGCGCATCCCGCGCCCGCCGCCGCCCGCCACCGCCTTCAGAATCACCGGATAGCCGATGGTCTGCGCCCACTCCAGCGCCTCGCCCTCCGACGCCATGATGCCGTCGGAACCGGGCAGAATCGGGACCTTGGCCTTCTTCATCGTCTGCCGCGCGGTGGATTTTT
>JALYTE010000368.1 GCA_030854435.1 Acidobacteriota bacterium
GTAGTCGGCCACGACCCTCGTGAGACCCTCGCTCTCGATCTCCGCGATGTAGGCATCGGGCAGCTCGTCGGGCTCTCTCATCCAGAACTCGAAGAGCTCCGTCACGACCTCGCCGGCCTTCCTGTGCTCCAAATCGAGCGACGGGCAGGTGTAGAGCGTGTCGTATAAATAGCGCTTCTCTTCCAGCCTTTGCGCTTCGGCCTGCGGAGAGAACTCTGCCAGTCGTGTATCGCAGTCGCGGACATCTTGCAGAGAACGCGCGCCGCGGAGCGCAACATTCTCGCGCGTCGTGCGGATGAGGTCGAGCACCAGCGTCTTTTGCATGGCCTGCAATGCGTCGTGAAAGATGTATTTTTCTTCCGCCTGCGGATGGGCCTGCTTGACGGCGGCATAGCTGCTGCGCAAAATGCCTACATGGTCGCGGACATGACGGATTTCGAGCAGCCCCGACTCAACACCGTCGTCGAGATCCGCGGTCAAGTACGCGATCTCGTCGGCGAGGTCAATAATTTGCGCTTCCAGCGGCGGCTTGTGGGGAAGAAAATATTCGGCAAGCTCGGGGTGCTCGGCGACCTTGTAGTCGCGGGAATGTTTGATGATGCCTTCGCGCGCTCCAAGCGTCAGATTCAAGCCGCGATGACCTGCATAGCGCTGCTCAAACTGCTCGACAATGCGCAACGCATGGAGATTGTGATCGAACCGCAGGCCGTGCCGCTTCAGGCATTCATCCAAAGCGCGCTCGCCAGCGTGCCCGAATGGGGGATGCCCGATGTCGTGGACCAACGCCAGCGTCTCCGCCAGATCGACATTCAGGCCCAGCGCGGAGGCCACATGGCGCGCCACCTGCGCGACCTCGATCGTATGCGTAAGTCTGCTGCGGAAATGGTCGGAAGCGCGGCTGGTGAAGACCTGCGTTTTGCCTGCGAGTCGCCGAAACGCCCGCGACTGGACCACGCGGTCGCGATCACGCTCGAAGGGGCTGCGTCCATCGCCCGCCGGCGCGGGAAACGCCCGCAAGGAAAGCGCGTTTTCCTCGTCGCCGAAGACTCCACAAAACCGCAATGTGTCCGTGTGATGATTCGACATTCGGCTATAGTGTAGCCGACTATTTCTCCGGATTTGCGCTCGTCACATGCGCCAACTTCACGCGCGCGCCCTCCAGCTTGCGTTCCACGTGCGCAATCTCCGCCGGATCGGCTTCCGGCGGAAGCGAGGTCGTATATTGCGCGAGCGACTTTTGCCACTCCTGCGCGGCCAGCTTCAGTTTGCCGGTCTTCTCGTATGCTTCGCCAAGATGGTCGAGCACCGCCGGATCGCTACCCGACCTGGCGGCCGCTTTGCGAAGGTTTTCTTCCGCCAACGCATACTGCCCCGACTTGAAGTAGGCCCAACCCAGCGAGTCGAGATAAGCGCCGTTTTGCGGGTCGAACTGCACCACTTTGCGTAGCATCTCGATGGCCTCCGGCAACTTCACGCCGCGGTCGGCGAGCATGTAGCCAAGATAATTTTCAACGGCGGCATTTTGTGGGTCGATCGCCAGCGCCTTGCGAAACTCAGTCTCCGCCTGGTCGTACATTTTCTGCCGCTCGGCCACCGTGCCGCGATAGTAGTAGAGGAACAGTTTGTCGTCGGGCTTGGTGGCCAGCGCTTCCGCCTTGTCCAGTTGCGCGGAGGCCTCTTCCAACGCTTCGCGCGCACATCGATATCGGCCACGGTGTAGAACACGTCGCGGTCTTCGGGCGTGCCGTTGAGCTGCTTCTCGGCGAGTCGAATCGCATCTTCCAGCTTGCCCGAGTCCGCCAACTGGCGGGCATATGTCAACTGCACCTCGCGGTTTTTCGGCAAGCTTTTAGCCGCCGCTGCGGCAGCGGCCGTCGCACCCGCCCACTGGTGCGCATCGCGGTACGAATCCACCTCGCCCTCGGCCCCGCGCTGAACGTTGTCGCCACCCATCTGTCCAAGCTGTTTGTAGGCCGCGACCGACTCGGCGGTTTTGCCCTGCTCGCGATAGACGATTCCCAGGCGATCGAGAAATATCGCGCGGTTGCCGGTCTCGCCCGCGTTGTATTTGCCGTCAGGATGTTCGGTGCCTGCAAGGAGCGCCTTCAGCGTGCTCGTCGCTTCGTCGTAGCGGCCCAGCGAGTCATACGTGAGAGCTTCGTTGTAGCTCAGTTCCGGGTTGTCGGTGACGATGGCCTTCGCCTTCTTCAGTGTGGCGAGCGCCTCTTCGTAGTGGCCCCCGCGGCGTTCAATGTCGGCTGCCCGAATGAGCGATTGCGCGTCCTGCGGGTCGGCTTGAACGAGGTCCTCGTACACCTTGCCCGCCGCGTCCACTTTGCCATCAACGATCAGCGCATTGGCCAGACCGCGTTTTGCATCGGCGTTTTCGGGATCGAGCTTCAACGACCGCTGATAGGCGGCGGCGGCCTCCTTTGGCTTCTTCAGCGTGTCGTACATGCCGGCCAGCGCGAACTCCATGCGCGCGCTGCGATCGTCTTCAGGAATTGCGGTCAGCGTTGCGACCGCCTTCTCCATCTGGCCCTGCTCGGTGTAGAGCCGGGCGATGTTCAGCGCCACTTCCTCGGAGGTCCCGTCGATGCGCTGCGCTTCCTTGAACTGCGCTTCAGCCATCGCGGAGTCGTGGTTCAAGCCATAAAGCTGGCCGAGCAACAACCGCGTCTCCAAATCGTCCGGCTTCAGGCGCGCAATCGTCTGGTACTCTTTGAGCGCGAGTTGCAACATCTGGTTCGCCTGGGGCCCCTGCATGTCGCCCAGGGAACGCAGGTAGACGCGCCCGAGGAGCTGATGCGCCCGCACATCGTCGGGGTGTTTCGTGACCTGCTCCTGCGCGGAGGATACGGCCTCGCGGATGCGGCCCAGCATGAAGTAGAGGTCGGGAAGGCCGTCCTGCAACATGCGCGATTCGGGGTCCGCGCCGAGCGCGAGCTTGTACTCTTCGATGGCCTGCGTGGCGTAGTCCTGACGACCGTTGGCCGCCGCCATTTCGCCGTACATTCGCGAGAGACTGTAGTGGTAATACGCGGAGCCGCGGTCGTTGGAATCGGAATTGGCCTTGGAGTCCGCCTTCTGCGCGAAGGTTACGGGTCCAAGAGCGACTGCCAGCGTGAGGGCGGAGAGACGAAGTACACCAACGTAAAACCTTGGATTCATAAACAGTTTTCCCTCTTTACAGTCTGCCTGCTTACCTGATTCTTAGACGGCACTCCCCGTCCTTTGGATGCGGCCCTGAAATCATCCATGCCGAAAATGTCGCACACCGGTGAATACCATTGCAAGGCCCAGGTTGTCCGCTGCGGCAATCACTTCGGCGTCGCGGACCGAGCCTCCGGGCTGAATGACCGCTGTCGCGCCAGCATTAGCGACCGTCTCCAGGCCGTCTGGAAAAGGGAAGAATGCGTCCGATGCCGCAACCGTTCCGGCCAGCGGCAACGCCGCTTTCATGGCACCGAAACGCGCCGCATCGACCCGGCTCATTTGTCCAGCGCCGATGCCGACCGTTTGCCCGAAGCCCCCGTTGAAGCGCGCGTAGACGATGGCATTCGACTTGACGTGTTTACAAACCGTCCACGCAAATAGCAGCGCGTCAATTTCGACTTCGGTCGGCGGCCGCTTGGTGACCACCTTCAACGCGTCGCGAGTCATCTTCGCGGAGTCCGCGTCCTGGACCAGGTAGCCGCCCGAAACTTGCTTCACCGTTTGCGCGATGGGCCTGGAGGAAATCTTGACCACGCGCAGATTTTTCTTTGTCGCAAACTGCGCGAGAGCCTCCGGCGTGAAGTCGGGTGCGACAATCGCTTCGACGAAAAGCCTGGCCATCTCTACAGCAGCTGCGCCATCGACGATGCGATTTACGCCGATGACTCCGCCGAATGCCGAGATGGGATCGGCCTCCAACGCGCGTCGATACGCCTCCAGCACTGTCGCTCCCGCGCCCACGCCGCAGGGGTTGGTGTGCTTGACGATCACCACCGCGCACGCCTCGAACTCGCTGGCCAGCGCCCAGCAGGCGTCGAGGTCGACGAGGTTGTTATAGCTCAACTCCTTGCCCTGAAGCTGCTCCGCACCCGCAATTCCCGTGCCCGAACCATCGACGTAGGCCGCTGCGCGCTGATGCGGATTCTCGCCGTAGCGCAGCGTCGCCGAACGCTTCGCGACGATCCGCAGCGTCTCCGGCAACGCGTTGTTCTCCCCAGCTTCGCTCGCTGCCCTTGCTTCGAGCGTGGACGCAATCGCCGCGTCGTAGGCTGCGGTTGTCGCGAACGCCTGCCGCGCCAAACGCCAACGTGTTTCGCGGCTAAGAGCGCCGTCGTTGGCTTGCAACTCGGCCGTCAGCGGGCCATATTCCGCGATGTTAGAAACCACCGCTACGTCCTCGAAATTCTTGGCTGCCGACCGCAGCATGGACGGCCCGCCAATGTCGATGTTCTCGACAATTTCGGCGAAGTCCACGCCAAATCGCGCAGCCGTATTCTCGAAGGCGTACAGGTTGACGACCACCATGTCGATGGACGCGATTCCCTGCTCTGCCACTGCTTTTGCGTGCTGCTCGTCGCCGCGTTTATAAAGCAGGCCGCCGTGGACCGCCGGATGCAACGTCTTCACGCGCCCGTCCAGCATCTCCGGGAAGCCCGTCAGCTCGGACACATCGCGCACCGCGAGGCCAGCGTCGCGCAGCGTCTTCGCCGTTCCGCCGGTCGAGACCAACTCTACGTTGCACTGCGCCAACACCCGCGCAAACTCCACCAACCCCGTCTTGTCCGTCACCGAAAGCAGGGCGCGCCGGACGGCTTTCAAATCGCTCATATTGAGCCATTCTAATTGCTTGCGGTGCGGGACGAGTCCAAGGTCACTTGGGCAGGAAGCTGTTCGGCTCGACAAGAATGAAGCCGGGCGTCTCGGTGACGCACTGGCGTAGCAAGAAGGCGTGTCCCGAGCCGTAGAAAATGACGATGCGATCGCCCGGACGACTGTTCTGGACAATATTCGCGCAGATGAGAAAGTTGCGGCGATACCAGGCCGTCAGGAGGTCCGCGCCGGGCTGCTCGGGACCCGCGCCGACACGCAACATCTGGCGGTAAAAGTTGTTGTCACGGCTGAGACGGCCGGGATCGTTTAGATAACGCAGAGTCGCCGCGATGCCCTTGGACAGTAGCAAGGCTGTCTGCGTTTGCGCGAGGGTTTCGATCTCGGCGTTGGAACGCGCGAGCAGCTCCGACTGCCCATGTGTTTTAGCAAACGCCTGCACCGGCTCGTAGGGGAAGTCGCCGCCGACATCGATGCCGTAGAAGTGGTCGAGGCCCGCCGTTTTTGCGAGCCGGAAGCCGAGTTGCACGACTTCATTGCGGCTGGGTGGCAGAGTGCCAGCGAGGTAACGGGCATAACCCTCACTCGCCACGTCGGCTTGCGACTCAGCCATGACTTTGGTGGGGTGAAAGCCCGCCAGCGCGTCCGTCACCTTGACGATCTGGGTCTGTAGGTCGGGCAGCAACACGTCGGGAGCGGTCACGTTGTGAATGTCGTGGCCCGGATTGGCCATGTGGAAACCGCCTACCACCATGACCGAAACAGGCGCGTCTGCGGGGCCATGTTGGGCGAAGACGACTGTTTGGAGAGTCAGTACCGTGGTAAGCGCGATGAGAGAACGTGACGTCGGCATGGGATGGAGTACCTCGGGGTGGAGTCTTCTTGAGAGTACGTCGAACCGAATACACGGGTTCCAAAGTGGTCAAAGATTTGTCGAGGTTTGAGGAGAGAGGGGTGGGAAACGATGGAGGGCGGGTTTGCGATGAGTTTTGGGTTTTGAGTTGTCAGTTTCGAGTTTCGAGTTTCGGACGGAGGGCCGCTAGAATGAAAACGTATGCATGATCTAGCTTTTGTGCGGGCGAACCTCCCGCTGGTGGAAGAAAAACTACGCGCGCGTGGCGCGGATACGACCGTTCTGGCGGATTTTGCCACGCTCGACGCGGAACGCCGGTCGGCTATCACCGGGGTAGAAACCCTGAAGGCGCAGCGCAACGCGCTCTCGCAGGAGTTTGCGCGGTTGAAACGCGAAGGCAAAGATGTTGCGACGGTTTCTGTCGGTACGAGCGACTTGAAAGAGCGCACAGAGCAGCTTGAAGCGGTGGCTCAGAAAGCCGATGCCAGGATGCGCGACCTGCTGGAGGGGCTTCCCAATCTGCCCCATGAGAGCGTGCCCGTGGGCAAGTCCGAGCACGACAATGTGT
>JALYTE010000375.1 GCA_030854435.1 Acidobacteriota bacterium
ACCTCACCCGGCGCAAGGGCGCGCTCGACGGCGGCGGTCTGCCCGGCAAGCTGGCCGACTGCTCCGAACGCAGGCCGGAGTTGTGAGAACTCTATCTGGTCGAAGGTGAGTCCGCTGGCGGCACGGCCAAGCAGGGCCGCGACCGCAAGTTTCAGGCCATCCTGCCATTGAAGGGCAAAATCCTCAACGTCGAAAAAGCCCGCTACGACAAGATGCTGGGGCACGAAGAAATTCGCGCCATGATTACCGCGCTCGGCGCGGGCATTGGCAAGGACGATTTCGACATCGCCAAGCTGCGCTACGGCAAGCTGATCCTGATGACCGACGCCGACGTCGACGGCTCGCATATCCGCACGCTGCTGCTGACGTTCTTTTTCCGCCACATGCAGGAGCTCATCAAGCGCGGCCATGTGTACATCGCGCAACCGCCGCTCTACCGCATCAAGAAAGGCAAGTTCGAGCAGTACATCAAGGACGACCGCGAGTATGTGCAGGTGATGGTCAAGCGGGCCTCGGACGGCATGGTGATTCATTATGGAGAGGGCGGAGCGCGACTTGAAGGCAAAGAGCTTACGAAGTTCATGGCGCAGTTGAATGAGTATCTAGGCTACTTCGACAAGGTCTGCAAGCGGCTGAGAAATGAAGACGTGGTGCGGGCTTTCGCCGAGATATTCGCGAATGACGGCAAAGACCCCGCTCGGCGCGTGGACTTCGAGTCCGCCGCGAAGCTCAAAGAGATGCGCGCGCGGCTGAAGGACGTGGAGCGCAAGCACCAGTTCAGGAGCGTCAGCGAGATCGAGTTCGACGAGGAGCACCAGACGTACTCGGTAACGTTCGTCGACGCGCAGGGCGCGCCGCGCAAGATTGACTGGACGTTGGCGGCGGCGGCGGAGTCGCGCCAGTTGCTCAACAAGCACGCGCAAATTCGCGAGCAACTTGTAGGGCCGTTCCACATCGAGTATGCGGCGAAGGCCGCGCCGGGCAGCGCGGCCGCGGTCGCTCAGGAAGCGCAGGACGAGGCCGAAGAGGAAGAGGTCGTCGAGGGTGCGCAGGATGTTGTCGGTGCCGCACCGGTTGAAGCCGTCAAGCCTGTGAAGCGCAACGCCAAGGCCTCGCAAGACCCAGTCGAGAGACAGACCCCGCGCGAGGTGTTCGAGTACGTAATCGAGCAGGGTCGCAAGGAGTACGCGGTGCAGCGCTATAAGGGCTTGGGCGAAATGACCGCGCCGCAGTTATGGGAGACGACTATGGATCCCGCCCGGCGCACGCTGCTCCAAGTGAAGCTCGAGGACCTTATCGAGACGGATAAGATATTTACGACGCTGATGGGCGAGGATGTCGAGGCGCGGCGGAAGTTTATCGAAGAGAACGCGCTGGACGTGAAGAACCTGGACATTTAGAGCATGCGCCAGAACAGAGGGAGCGGAGGGTACGGCAGCCCGAGCGTAAAATCGTCGCATGGTCTTCGTCCTCGACAACTACGATAGCTTCACCTACAACCTCGTGCAGTACATGGGCGAGTTGGGGGCTGAGGTGGTCGTTCGCCGCAACGATGAACTCTCGCCACAAGACGTCGTGGCGATGAAGCCCGAGCGCATCCTGCTCTCGCCCGGCCCCTGCACGCCGCAGGACGCCGGAATCCTGGTCCCGCTCATCCAGCATCTTGCGAAACTGGAAAGGCAGATTCCGGTGCTCGGCGTGTGCCTCGGCCACCAGGCCATCGGCGCCGCGTTTGGCGGCGATGTCGTCCGCGCGGACAAGTTGATGCACGGCAAGACCAGCGTCATCGACCACGACGGCCGCACCATCTTCCGCGACATTCCGCGGCCGATGACGTGTACGCGCTACCACTCGCTGATCGTCGCGGAAGAGACTTTTCCCGCAGAACTTGAGATCTCCGCGCGTGTCGCGGGCGAGTCGACCATCATGGCGCTGCGACATCGCACGCTGCCGATCGAAGGCGTGCAGTTCCACCCAGAAAGCGTCCTCACCGATCACGGCAAGCAACTCATTGCCAACTTCCTGAAGCAATGACCGGGCTACACTGATCGCATGAGCCAAAAGCTGCTGACTCTCGTTGCGCTTGTCACCTTCGCGCTGACGATGAACGCCCAGCAGCCCGCGCAGAAAGCGATGGGTTCGATCGCGACCGCCGACGCCAGCGTCTCCGGTGGCCTCGAAGTCAGCGGACCGCGCGCGCGCCTCATCTCGAACGCGAGCATTACGGCCAACGACCGCACCGCACAGATCGACCTCGACCGCGGCGGTCTGGTGCAGGTCTGCGCGACCAGCGCGTTCCATCTGCTGCGCAGCGGAACCGGCGACGCGCTGCTGTTCGCGCTCGACCGCGGCGCGATGGAGATTCGCACCGCGTCGCGCGCGCAGGACGCCATCTTGACGCCCGACCTGCGCTTCACCATGCTGACCGCAGGCCCGCTCGATCTGCGCATGAGGGTGACGCGCGAGGGCGATACCTGCGTCGAGAACCGCGGCGACACCGCGCCGGTGCTGCAAATCCGCGAGAGCTTCGGCGACGCGACGTACCACCTCGCGCCCGGCCAGCATGTGCTGTTCGAGCACGGCAGCCTGCATGAAGTGGTGGACCGCGAGCGCTCCGACTGCGGCTGTCCGGCGGCGACTCCGGCGATGATCGCCGCAAGCGCGCCAAACGCAACCAGCGTCGTCACGCCGCAACAAGTCGCCGCGCTCAATCCCTTCCCAGCGGCGCAAAGCGCAGACCTCTCGCCCACGCCGCCGGTGATTCCCGTCGTTCCCTCTGCTCGGAACGCGGCGTCCGCAACGCTGAGTTACGACGGGCCAGCGAGTGCTCCGCCGTCACAGCCCGTGAAGCCTGCGTCACCGCCAATGCAGCGCACGCCTGCAATCGTCGCGGCGCTGCCAGTTGCTTCAGTTCCGCCGCCGATGCCGCCCGGCGCGCACGACATCTTCCATGCGATCGGGCACTTCTTCCATCGCCTCTTCCACGGTCACGCGCAGGCCTCCTCGGCCAGCCGCTAAGCTACAATCGAAAGGTTGGGCAGCGCGCTGTGTCATGTCGCCGAGTCCGCATATTTCACACCGCAAATCAGGAGTTTTTATGGCGATTCCCGCCACGCAGATGCGCCCCGGCATGATTATCAAGTACAAGGACGACCTGCATCTGGTCTTCTCCGTCGAGCACCGCACGCCGGGGAACCTGCGCGCGTTCATCCAGGCCAAGCTGCGCAACGTGCGCACGGGGTCGATGTTCGTGGAGCGGTTCCGTTCGCCCGACCCGATTGAGCGCGTCCATGTCGATTCCGTCAAGATGGAATACCTGTACAACGTCGGCGACGACTACTACTTCATGGATCAGCAGACCTACGAGCAGACCAACCTGAAGCGCGAAACGCTCGGCGACGCGGTCGATTACCTCACGCCGAACCTCCTGATTGAGGTCTCCAGCCACGACGGAAAACCGGTGGGGATCGAACTCCCGACTTCCGTCGAAATGATCGTGGTGGAAACGGAACCTGGTATCAAGTCGGCGACGGCAAGCTCCACCACCAAGCCCGCGAAGACCGAAACCGGCTTGATGGTTCAGGTGCCGCCATTCATCAACGAGGGTGAGAAGATCCGCGTCGATACCGCCGAAGGCGCGTACATGAGCCGCGCTTAGGACGATCGCACCGCATCAGGCGCGGGAGAGAGAATGGTATCTAGTGAGTTCGTTCTTCGCATAGCCACACATGCCGACGTGCCCGCGTTGAATCTTCTGATCGAGCAGTCGGTACGCGGCTTGCAGGCGGGCGACTATACCCAGGAGCAGATTGAGGGCGCGCTGGGCCACGCGCTCGGACTCGATACGCAACTCATCGAAGACGGCACATACTTCGCGGCCGTTCCAGTCGACGGGCCTGGTCGCATCGCTGGATGCGGCGGCTGGAGTTATCGGAAGACGGCTTTTGGCAGCGACCACGGGCCTGGCCGCGACATGGGGCCGCTTGATCCGGCGACGGAGGCGGCCAAGATTCGCGCGATCTTTGTGCATCCGGACTATGTTCGGCGCGGGCTGGGCACGATGATCCTGGGGCACTGTGAGCGGGCCGCGCAGGCCGCTGGGTTTCGGGCCTTCGAGATGGGATCGACGCTGACCGGCGTTCCGCTGTACACGTTGCAGGGCTATCGCGAGACGGAACGCATTGAGGTCGCGCTTCCCAATGGGTCCGCCTTGCCGATCTTACGGATGCGCAAAGTTCCGGAGGTATAGGGTTGCGCCGCAGCGAGACGCTCTGCGACACTGGGCGTTCATGGTGGTCCACTTTCTTATTCGAGGACGCGTGCAAGGCGTCGGCTTTCGCTGGTTCGTGCATCGCGAAGCCGCCGAGCTGGGCCTCAACGGCTGGGTGCGCAACACCGACGTCGGTGAAGTAGAAGTGCTTGCTTCGGGCGCGACGGAGCAGATTGCCGAATTGCGCGCGGAGTTGCACAAAGGTTCGCGCGGCAGCCGCGTCGATGCTGTTGTAGAACACGAACTGGCCGAGAGCGAAGGTGCTGCGCTCGGCCCTTTTCAGATCGAAGGAGCGTGGTAAAAGCATGTCTAAAACCATCAACTGCGAACCGCTCAAAGACCTCATCCGCGCCGTCCCCGACTTTCCGAAGCCGGGCATCCTGTTCTACGACATCACGACGCTGCTCAAAGACAAGACTGGTTTTGCGCAGCTGATCGACGCGTTCGCGGCCTACTACATCGGCAAGGACATCGACCTGGTGCTGGGCATCGAGGCCCGCGGGTTCATCTTCGGCCCGGCGTTGGCTTACAGGCTGAACGCCGGTTTCGTTCCCGTGCGCAAGCCGAAGAAGCTGCCTGCGCCAGTCGCTCGCGTGAACTACGACCTCGAATACGGGACTGACTCGCTCGAGATCCATCTCGACGCGATCAAGCCCGGTCAGCGCGTGGTGATTGTCGACGACCTGCTCGCGACCGGCGGAACGATGCAGGCGACCGTGCAGCTTGTCGAGCAGCTTGGGGGAGTGATTGCCGGCTTGGGAGTTGCCATCGAACTCGACTTCCTCAAGGGCCGCAACAAGTTTCCGCAGTTCGATGTGTTTAGCCTGATGCATTACGACGAGTAGGATTTCTTCCCATGACCCTCAAGCACTTCTTTGCTTACCTTCTATTTATTTCCGCACTTACTTCCGCGTCCGTCGCGAACGCTGACGACGTGGCTGTAACCCAGAGACTGGTGCGCGCTACGGACGCTTCATCGCTTGACAGTCTGACCACGAAACCCTGGCACGCGAAGCTCGCCGTCACGGTGTTCGATGCGAAGGGCAAGAACCCGGTCGAAGGCACAGTCGAATACTGGAAAGCGGGCGAGGATTGGCTTCGTCTCACAACCATCGGTTCCACGACGGAGACATTGCTTCGCCACGATGGGCACAGTTATCGAAGCGAGGGCAGTTCGGATGTGCCGTATCTTGCGACTGCGGCGTTGGACGAGTTCCTGCATCCGGGGCCGACGCAAAATGAGATCGAGGCCAGCAAGCCGGAGTTGCGTAAACAGAACTTTGGCAAAGTTTCGCTCGACTGCATTATGTTGAGCCAGCCGCTCAAGCGGGTGGCGTTCGCTCCGCTCGGATTGTTTCCAACTTACTGTCTGGATC
>JALYTE010000377.1 GCA_030854435.1 Acidobacteriota bacterium
GGGCAGGCGGCGATTGCGCTGGAGTGCGCTGCGAGTCCCACAGATGCGCGCTACGGCTACGACATTCAGGGGGGCGAAACGCTGGTGGTGGACTTTCGTCCGATGATCGCGGAGATTGTTGCGGATATTTCCAAAAAAACGGTGCCGGGAGGCATTTCTGGCCGTTTTCATAACACCTTGAGCGCGGCCATTGGGGACGTTTGCGAGCGCGTCCGAGAGAGCGCAGGACTCGACAGGGTATGCCTCAGCGGAGGAACGTTTCAGAACGTCACTCTTTTGCATCGAACGGTACAGGATTTGCGTGGGCGCGGATTCGGCGTATTCTTACACTCCGTAGTGCCTGCGAACGATGGCGGCATCGCTTTAGGTCAAGCGGCGGTAGCCAACGCGCTGCTACAACAGGGAGACTGACATGTGTCTGGCCATACCCGGTAAAGTTCTTGAAGCCTACGACAGCCGCGGCATGAGGATGGCGAAGGTGCAGTTCGGCGGCATCACGCGAGAGGCTTGCCTGGAGTATGTTCCGGAGACGTTGGTGGGCGATTACGTGCTCGTCCATGTGGGATTCGCGATCAGCCGCGTGGATGAGGCCGAGGCCGAACGGACCTATCAGGCGCTGCGCGAACTCGACCAGCTTACGGAGTTGGAGTCGCCTGTGGTCGAAGAGATAGAACCCGGAGGGCAGCGACGATGAAGTATCTCGATGAGTATCGCGATGGGCCGATTGCGGCCAAGATTGTCGACGAAATTCGCCGCGTTCAAACGCGGCCCTGGGTGCTGATGGAGGTCTGCGGCGGGCAGACGCACTCCATCGTCAAGCACGGCATCGACCACCTGCTGCCCGAGGGCATTGAACTGGTGCATGGGCCGGGGTGCCCGGTGTGCGTAACGCCGCTGGAGATGATCGACAAGGCACACGCCATTGCGAAGAAGCCGGGCGTGATTTTTTGCTCCTTCGGCGATATGCTGCGCGTGCCCGGTTCTGACGGAGATTTGTTCACGATCAAGTCGCTGGGCGGGGACGTGCGGATCGTTTATTCGCCGCTCGACTGCTTGAAAATTGCGCGCAGCAATCCGGACAAGCAGGTGGTCTTCTTTGCGATTGGCTTCGAGACGACCGCGCCCGCGAACGCGATGCTCGCCTGGCGCGCGCAAGCTGAAGGTGTCAAGAATGTTTCTCTGCTGGTATCGCATGTGCTGGTGCCGCCGGCGATTGCGGCGATCCTGCAATCGCCGCTCAATCGCGTGCAGGGGTTTCTCGGACCCGGACATGTTTGCGCGGTGATGGGCTATCGCGAGTATGAGCCGCTGAGCGCGCGCTTCAAGGTGCCCATCGTGATTACGGGTTTCGAGCCGCTGGACATTTTGCAGGGAACGTTGATGACGGTTCGGCAACTGGAGGCGGGCCGCGCGGTGGTCGAGAACGAGTACTCGCGCATTCTGGATCGCGAGGGAAACACGACGGCGCAAAAGTTGGTGGCCAATGTGTTCGAGATTGGCGACCGCAAATGGCGAGGCATCGGCACCATTCCCAAGAGCGGGTACAAGTTGCGCTGGGAGTTCAAGGAGCACGACGCGGAGAAGCTCTTCGATGTGAAGGAGATCGACACCAAGGAGCCGGAGGCGTGCATCAGCGGACAGATTCTGCGCGGCATCAAGAAGCCGCACGACTGCGCGGCGTTCGGCACGATTTGCACGCCGCAACGTCCGCTGGGGGCGACGATGGTTTCCGCCGAGGGCGCATGTGCGGCCTACTATGCTTACGGGCGGCATCTGGAACGGCTCAAGCCGGCCGCGCAGTTTGTGAGCGCGGAATCGTTGGTGGGTGCGGCGTGACCGCCGCCGGACAACAACACGACTGGCGCGCGATGGTGATGCGCAAAGGCAAGGAGTCGGTCGAGGTCAAGCAAAAGTTCCTCGACCAGTATGCGGAGACAATTGGCGAAGTCGCCCAGAAAATGGCCGTGCGTTTCGCCGCCGGTGGACAACTCTGGGTAATGGGCAATGGCGGAAGCGCGTGCGATGCCCAGCATATTGCGGTGGAGTTCGTGCATCCCATTCTCGAAAAACGGCGCGCGCTGCCGGCCTTCGATCTGGTAAGTCAGATGGCCGTGCTGACCGCGATCGCCAATGACAAGGACTACGCGCGCGTGTTCGTCGACCAGATTGAGCTGCATGGCAAACCCGGCGATATGGCCCTTGCGATCTCGACCAGCGGCAATTCGCCGAACCTGATTTACGCGCTCGAAGCGGCCCAGCGAAAGGGCATTATGACCATTGCGTTCTCCGGCAAAGACGGCGGCAGGCTGGCCGGAGCGGCCGAGCATTGCTTCACTGTTCCGACCTATAGCACACACCGCATTCAGGAATGTCACGTCACGCTGCTGCACATTCTGTGGGACCTGATCCACGTGTCCATGGGCGAAGAGGACGTTATCTGATGAGCGACAACGATCTTCAAGCCGCGCCACGGGAAAAGCAGATCCCCTACGGGGATGACAGAAAGAAAAGCAACGGCGACGGCACTGCACAGGTGGAGACCGCGAGCGAGCCGGTTTCGGTGATGTTCGGGTCTTGTCCGATTCCGATCTTCGAGCATAAGCAGATCGTGCTCGGGCATGGTAGTGGCGGCAAGCTCACGTCGGAGTTGATCGACACGATTTTCTTACCGGCGTTTCGCAATCCAATCCTTGACAAGCTGGACGACCAGGCGGTGTTAACAATCAACGGCGCGCGTCTGGCGTTTACCACGGACTCTTTCGTCGTCACACCAATTTTCTTTCCCGGCGGCGACATTGGCCGCATCGCGGTGAATGGGACGGTGAACGACCTGGCCATGAGCGGTGCGCGTCCCCTGTATCTTTCCGCCGCGTTCATTCTCGAAGAGGGGTTGGCGACGGACGATTTGCGACGTGTGGTGGAGTCCATGCGCGCGGCCGCCGAAGAGGCCGGCGTGCAGTTTGTGACCGGCGACACGAAGGTCGTGAATCGCGGCAAAGGCGACCAGATTTTTATCACCACCACAGGCATCGGCGTCATTGAAGACGGGCTGAACATCTCCGCCGACCGCGCCGTGCCCGGCGACAAAATTATTCTGAGCGGATTTATCGGCGACCACGGCATGGCCATCATGTCGCAGCGCGAGAACCTGGAGTTTGAAGGCGCGATCGAAAGCGATTGCGCGTCGCTGAACGGACTTGTCGCGAGCATGATCGCCACGCCATCGGAAGGCGCACGCGATTTTATTCACGTTTTGCGCGATCCCACGCGCGGCGGCGTCGCCACGACGCTCAACGAAATCGCCAAGCGCGCCAATGTGGGCATGGCGTTGCGCGAGCAATCGGTGCCGGTCCGCGAGTCGGTGAAAGGGGCTTGCGAAATCCTCGGCCTCGATCCGCTTTACGTCGCGAACGAAGGCAAGCTGCTGGCGCTGGTCGCACCCGAGATGGCCGAGCATGTGCTACAGCAGATGCGTCGCCATGAATTGGGTCAAGACGCCGTCATTATCGGCGAAGTGGTCGACGAGCATCACGGCATGGTGCTGATGAAGACGGAAATCGGCGGCACCAGGGTGCTCGACGTTATGTTCGGCGAACAGTTGCCGCGCATCTGCTGAGGCGCCGTCCTGAGGGTATCTCCTTTGCATTGCTGGATTTAGACAAAAGCGCGGGGAAAATGCGGCATTCGATGACGTTTGACTTTTTTGATCGCACAGGCGTAATGTCTCCGTTATCGAAGCGGCGAACGGTGCCTCTTCACAGGTTCGAGGTTATGGACATGTCCTTCCTCTCCATCCGGTTCCGCGAAGTTACTTTCCGCAATTTGTGCGCCTTGTCTCTGCCACCTTTCCGGTGGCTAAACTTTTTAATGCGTGTCCGCCCCATTTTGCATCACACATTTTAATTCGTTCGATCTTTAGGTTGAAGGAGAGTATCCATGCCTGAGAAAGCCAGCAAGATCACCAAGCCACCCGCCGTTTCCGACGTTCACATCCTCTGGATCACAGCTGGCCTCAGTTGCGATGGCGACAGCGTGTCGATCACGGCGGCAGAGCAACCCAGCATCGAGGACGTTCTACTCGGCGCGATTCCTGGGCTGCCTAAAGTCCACCTGCACAATCCGGTGCTGGCCTATGAAAACGGCGACGAGTTCATGCAGTTTTTCTACGACGCCGAAGCTGGACGGCTGGAACCGTTCGTGCTGGTGATCGAAGGCTCGATCCCGAACGAAAAGATCAAGGAGGAAGGCTACTGGGCCGCGATGGGGACCAACCCCGACACGGGCCAGCCCATCACCACCTGCGAATGGATCGACCGCCTTGCGCCAATGGCGACAGCGGTAATCGGCGCGGGAACATGCGCGACCTACGGCGGCATTCACGCCATGGCCGGCAACCCGACGGGCGCGATGGGCCTCGCCGACTATCTCGGCTGGAGTTGGAAATCTAAGGCCGGCCTTCCCATCATCAACGTTCCCGGCTGCCCGGTGCAGCCTGACAACTTCATGGAGACGGTGCTGTACCTGCTTTACCAGGTGGCCGGACTCGCGCCGATGATTCCGCTCGACAAACAACTGCGGCCGACGTGGCTGTTCGGCAAAACGGTGCATGAAGGCTGCGACCGCGGATCGTACTACGAGCAGGGCGATTTCGCGCAGGAGTATGGCTCGTCGAAATGCCTGGTGAAACTCGGCTGCTGGGGGCCCGTAGTGGATTGCAACGTGACCAAGCGCGGCTGGATGCGCGGGATCGGCGGCTGCCCCAACGTCGGCGGCATCTGCATCGGCTGCACGATGCCGGGGTTCCCGGACAAGTTCATGCCCTTCATGGACGAGCCGCCGGGAGCGCTTATATCGTCAGCCGGCATCGCGGTTTATGGACGCACGATCCGGGCACTGCGGTCGATTACGAACTCCACGGTGAATAAAGAGCCGAAGTGGCGCCACAGTCGGCCCGAGTTGACGACCGGCTACCAACCTACGACCTATTGAACTATTGAAGCGAAGGCACTGACCGAAAGGACATACCGATGGCCGCGTATCCAGAAACACTGCCCGAAATCGCACAGAAGCAGCGCAACCTTGTCGAGATGAACTGGGACCCGATTACTCGGATCGTCGGCTCGCTCGGCATCTTCACCAAGATCGACTTCGCGAACAAGGAAGTCGCCGAGTGTTTCAGCACGTCCTCGATCTTTCGCGGGTACAGCATCTTCATGAAGGGCAAGGACCCGCGCGACGCCCACTTCATCACCAGCCGCATCTGCGGCATCTGCGGCGACAACCACGCGACCTGCGCGGTGTACGCACAGAATATGGCGTTCGGCATCAAGCCGCCGGCGATTGCGGAGTGGATCATCAACCTCGGCGAAGCGGCCGAGTACATGTTCGACCACAACATCTTCCAGGACAACCTGGTGGGCGTGGACTTCTGCGAGCAGATGGTGAAGGAAACCAATCCCGGCGTCTGGGACAAGGCCCAACACACGGCCTGCCCGAACGCCGACAAGCACGGCTTCAAGAATATTTCGGACATTATGACGGCGCTCAATCCGTTCACCGGCTCCTTCTATCGCGAGACGCTGGCGATGAGCCGCCTGACGCGCGAGATGTTCTGCCTGATGGAAGGCCGTCACGTCCATCCCTCGACGCTCTATCCGGGCGGCGTAGGGACGGTGCCGACGATCCAACTCTTCACCGACTACCTCGTCCGGTTGATGAAGTATGTCGAGTTTATGAAGCGGGTCGTGCCCTTGCACGACGATCTTTTCGACTTCTTCTACGAGGCCCTTCCCGGCTATGAAAAAGTGGGTCTGCGCCGCACACTGCTGGCTTGCTGGGGGTCGTTCAACGATCCAGATCACTGCGACTACACCTACAAAAATATGGCGGAGTGGGGACGCAAGATGTTGGTCACGCCGGGCGTGGTGGTGGACGGCGAACTGGTCACGACCAGCCTGGTGGACATCAATCTCAATATCCGCATCCTGCTGGGC
>JALYTE010000451.1 GCA_030854435.1 Acidobacteriota bacterium
ATTCATCGCTCCAACCTGGTCGGCATGGGCATTCTTCCGCTGCAGTTTCAGGCTGGCGAGAACGTTGAATCGCTTGGGTTGACGGGCGAAGAAACGTTCACGCTGGGCTGCGCGTCGGGCGAGTTGAAGGCGATGCTCGACGACAAGTTTGCCAGCAGCAAGAACATGACCGTGGTCGCGACTACGCCGGATGGCGAGGTGACGGAGTTTCCAGCGACGGTGCGCATCGATACGCCGCAGGAGATTCTGTACTACCAGCACGGCGGGATTTTGCAGTACGTGCTGCGACAGTTGGCGGGGAAGGCATAGGATAAAGTATGGACACATGCCGAATGGAGTTCAATGGCAAGCTGCTCAAGCGCGGCTTTTGGCTTTACATATGGGACATAAAGGAAGACAGGAAGCGACATCTTTACGTCGGTCGAACGGGCGACTCGTCGTCTCCGAATGCGTCTTCCCCTTTTCGCCGCATTGGGCAACATTTGGATTCGAGGCTCAACGCTAAAGGAAACGCGCTTGGACGTCAGCTTGAAAGTGCTGGGATCGACGCACAGAATTGTACTTTTGAGATGACCGCGATCGGCCCAATCTTTGACGAGCAAAAAACGATGCCAGAGCACAAACCCCTACGGGACAAAACCGCTGCTCTTGAGCGCGCGTTAGCAGACGAGCTCAAACGACGCGGCTACAACGTTTTGGGTAGTCATCCCAAAGCGAAAGAACCCGATCCCGCACTCTTCGAGCAAGTGATAGTCCGACTTCGGACTTCGTTCCCTTCGAAAAGCGAAATTCAGGAATCGCCCCGTTTCCAACCGATTCAGTTGCGTGGAGAGGGACCAACCGCTTCCGAGATCGTTATACGCGATCGAGGGAGGTTTTAGATTCTTCACTTCATCGACACCAGCGCCTTGCTGAAGCTTGTCATAGCAGAACCGGGCAGCGACAAAATGCTCCGCTTCGCCATCGCGGAAGACGACCGGAACAAGGTCGTCTCCGCTCTGGCGCAAATCGAGGCTCGGTCGGCCATATGCAGGCTCCGCAAGGCGAACCGCATGACCTCGGATGAAGCGTCAATTGCGCTCGACTCAATCGCGGCGGAAGTGAGGCGCATGATTGAGCAGCCAATCAATCCTCCGGTCCTTGAAGCGGCCAGCACTCTGGTTGAACGCCATTATCTCCGCGCTCTGGACGCAGTGCAGCTTGGCTGTGCCATCGTGGCGCGCGATTTGCTTGCCGCGCCCGAGATGCGCATGGTCGCATCGGACAGCGATTTGCTGAAAGCGGCAAAGAAGGAAGGGTTTGAGACATGGAACCTCTGCGATTAGACAGTCCGGCACATGACTATCCGTAGCATGGTGATTATGCCCATTGAGACTAGAGAACGCACGATGTACCTGCCGGAGATTCTTGAGCACACGCGCCGAGCTGTTCGGGAGCGCAAAGCCGAGGCTGATTTACGTGTGCTGGAGCGGGAGACGGCGGCACACCAGCCGCGTGGGTTTGCGCGAGCGTTGCGTGCGAAGGCGCAACACGGTCCTGCGGTGATCGCCGAGCTGAAGAAGGCTTCGCCGTCGAAGGGGCTGATCCGTGCGGAGTTCGATGCAGCGGCGCTGGCGGCGCAGATGGTGGCGGGTGGAGCGGCGGCACTTTCAGTGCTGACCGACGAGAAGTTTTTTCAAGGGTCGCTGGATAACCTGCGGCGGGCTTCGGCGGCGGTGACGATTCCTTGTCTGCGTAAAGACTTCATGGTGGACGAGTTTCAGGTTCTTGAGGCGCGCGCGAATGGTGCGGACGCGATTCTGTTGATCGTCGCGGCGTTGACGGACGCGGAGTTGCGAACGCTGCGCGATTCGGCGAAGACGCACGAACTCGATGTGCTCTGCGAGGTGCATGATGCGGAAGAATTGCAGCGGGCTTTGGTATTGGACTGCGAATGCATCGGCGTCAATAGCCGCGATTTGAAGACGTTTGAAGTATCGCTGGAGCGTGCGGTGGAGCTTGCAGCGATGTTGCCGGAGAGTGCGGTGCGGGTGGCGGAGAGCGGTATACATACTGCGACCGATATCGAACGGCTGCGTGCGGCGGGATACGAGGCGTTTTTGATTGGCGAGTCGCTGATGCGGCGGCCGGAGCCGGGTCAGGCGCTTGCGGAGTTGTTGCGGGGTGCAGGGAGTCGTGGCGGCCCACCCATCGCGCGATAAAACTGCGCGATGAATGGAGCACCCCAGCTTCGAATACACAGTTTCCAGTACACGGTTTCCAAGTTTCGAGTTGTGGAGAGTCAGCGATGTGGGTCAAGATTTGTGGGACTACGAATGTCGACGATGCGCTGCTCGCGGCGGCCTCCGGCGCGGACGCGGTGGGGTTTGTTTTCGCGCCGAGTTCGCGGCAGGTGACGGCGCAGCAGGTCGCGGAAATCACGCCGCGTCTTCCAACGGAGATTGAGAAGATTGCCGTCTTTACAGTGCAGGATGCGGAGCAGATTTTGGGCGCGGTGGCGCTGGCGGGGCTTACTGGCGTGCAGTTGCACGGCGCGTTCAACCCGGCGCTGATCGCGGCTTTGAAGGATGGAACAGGCGTGCGCGTGCTACAGGTTGTTTCGTTTGCGGTTGAAGGCGGCGCGGAAGCGGAGCGGCGGTTCGAGGAGGTTCTGCGAAATGTATTGGCAGAACCGCAGGTGGACGCGGTGCTGCTCGACACCGCAAAGGGCGGCATCTCGGGAGGTACGGGTGTGACGTTCAATTGGACGCAGGCAGCGGAGATTCTCCGGCGAGTGTGGCCGCAAGAGTCGCACTCTCGTTTGATTGTTGCGGGTGGATTGGGACCAGACAATGTGGCTGCGGCCATCGCACAACTTCAGCCGTGGGGAGTCGATGTGGTCAGCGGAGTGGAAGCGTCTCCGGGGAAAAAAGATCCGGCGCGAGTGCGAGACTTTATCGACGCTGCACGCCACTCATGAAGAGAAAAGTTTAGCGCGGCGTTTCATGCCGTTCGCGTTCCTTGATCTCGTGCTTCTTGTGCAGATGGTGGGCGATGAGGCCGCCGCCCGCTCCGACTCCGGCACCGACCAGCGCGCCTCCCGGACCGCCGACCTTCGCGCCAATGATCGCTCCGCCGACAGCGCCGCCCCCGACAAACTTCGCCTTGGTGTGGTGGCGCGCCTCGTGGCGATGCTGCTGCGCGACCGCGTCTTCGTGCGACTCTTGCGACAATGCCGTCAGGGGCATTGCCAATACTGCGAATGAGAGGGTATAGGCTGCGAATCGAGTTCCTGCAAACTTGCTGAGTCCCATGTCGTCCTCCTGCGATTCGAACTGCAATCGTATATAGAGTCGGATGCGCGCGCTTGGTTTCAGATGTACCGGATAAAGAAATCTTCCGGGCAACCCTTGCCCGAAGTTCGCGCCCGGTGTAAGGTAGACACCATGAGTTCGCTCTGCACCTCGTTCCGCTTTACGTTCCGCTACTGGCCCCCGGTAGCGGCCGCGGCGGACTGAGCCTCGCTGAAAGTTCAGCAGATTCTCAACCAACCCACCGAGCCGCGACAGAAATTGTCGGGGCTTTTCTGTTTTGCGAGATTTGTTTTTGGAGGGAGAGCCGATGAGTTTGAGTCAACTGGTCAGTCCTATGGTCGCGCCTAGCGTCGCCACTCCCGGACGCTTCGGCGTGTATGGCGGGCGCTATGTGCCGGAGACGCTGATGGCGGCGCTGCTGGAACTCGATGCGGCGTATGCCGAGGCGCAGGCCGACGCGGCGTTTCATGCGGAGCTTGACGGGCTGCTGAGGGATTATGTGGGCCGCCCGACTCCGCTGTATTTCGCGAGGCGGATGACGGAAACGCTGGGCGGCGCGAAGATTTATCTCAAGCGCGAAGACCTGCTGCACACCGGAGCGCACAAGATCAACAATGCTTTAGGTCAGGCATTACTGGCCAGGCGCATGGGCAAGCAGCGCATCATCGCCGAGACCGGCGCGGGGCAGCACGGGGTCGCGACGGCCACTGTTTGCGCGCTGTTCGGGCTGGAGTGCGTGGTGTACATGGGCGAGGAGGACATGCGGCGGCAGGAGTTGAACGTGTTCCGCATGAGGCTGCTGGGCGCGGAGGTGCGCGGCGTTTCTGCGGGGTCGGCGACGCTGAAGGACGCGATCAATGAGGCGATGCGCGACTGGGTGACGAACGTGCGAACGACGTATTACATTCTCGGCTCGGCATTGGGGTCGCATCCGTATCCGACGATGGTGCGCGATTTTCAGCGCGTGATATCGAAGGAGTCGAAGCGGCAGATTCTCGAACATGAAGGTCGCTTGCCGGATGCGATTGTGGCTTGCGTGGGCGGTGGATCGAATGCGATTGGGGCGTTCTATGAGTATCTCGGCGACAAGAATGTGCGGCTGATCGGCGTCGAAGCGGGCGGGCGCGGGACCGCGCTGGGAGAACACGCGGCGCGATTCGCAAAGAACGGTGGCGGGACGCCGGGGGTGTTGCAGGGCACGTATTCGTATGTGCTCCAGAATGACGCTGGGCAGGTGGCGGCGACTCATTCCGTCAGCGCGGGACTGGATTACGCGAGCGTTGGGCCGGAGCACGCCATGCTGCATGATTCGGGGCGCGCAACGTATACCTCCGCCACCGATGCTGAGGCGCTCGATGCGACGAAGGTGTTGTCGCGGACGGAAGGGATTATTCCGGCACTGGAGTCAGCTCATGCTGTGGCGGAGGCGATCAAGCTGGCGCCGAAGATGGGCAAGGACCAGATTTTGATGGTGAACGTGAGTGGGCGCGGTGACAAGGATATTGGGATTTTGACGCGGGAAATGAATCTGGATGGCAATGCAACAGTTTCCGAGGAACAATCCTAATGAGCAATGTTATTGGACATTTCTGCCTTTGGGGCGACTTTGAAGTGGACGACGTAA
>JALYTE010000012.1 GCA_030854435.1 Acidobacteriota bacterium
GCGGCCTTGTTGGGATTGATGCTGGTGTGCTCGACCAGCCGAAAGCCCGGCCCGCCAACCACTGAATGCTCGTCAGCGGAGATCCTTCGCACCATTGCCGCGCGGTCCAGCTTCACATTCAAATACCCCGCGCCCGCGACCTCAACGGACGCCACACCGTCAATCGCTGCAAGCTCCGGCTGCAACTCCTGCGCAATCGCACGCGGCGCTTTCTTCAGCCGCTTCGCCAACTCAAAGGCCACCGGCAGCGCCATCTCCCCAAACTCGATCTTCGGCGGCAACTCCACCGCAACCCCGCCGAGCGCAATCCCATCGCGCTCCCGCACAAGGGCCTCTATCCGTTCTTGAATCCTCTGCTGCAAAATCCGATACATAAATACGCACTCTCTACTCTCTACGTTCTTCTCTCTTCACTTTGCCTCTAAGGCATTTCCGGCAGTGTCTCTATCTCTTCCAATAGCGGCTTGCGCATTGCGCGGCGCGCCCGGTGCGCCAAAAACAGCGCACCGCCTACGCTGGTAATCGAAACCAGCAGCCAAGCATGAATCAACAGTCCGAAAATCGCCGCCGACGCTTCCGTAGCGCCATTGCGAATCAACGCGTCTTTGCACGCCCACTCGAACGGTCCAATGCCGCCCGGAGAACTTGGGATCAGGAACGACAGGTTGGCTTGCGCCACCGCCGCCCACGGTCCGGCCCAGTCCGTTTGCAAACCCACCAGCCGCGCTGCGGAAAAATACAGCAAGCCTTCAAACGCCCACGCGACGAAGCTGTAGAGCAACAGCAGCAGTGTTCCGAAAACGCCGATCTGCCGTATGCAATCGAGCGCCAGCAGCAGCCAGTGTTCGACCTTCGCCAGTTTCACATTCCTGGTCCGCGCAAACAGCCGACGCACCGGCTGCTCCAGTGTTCGCGCCCCAAACACCAGCACCAGCAGCCCCGCCGTAGACACCGCGATTCCGACCTCCGCCGCGACCCTCAGGTGCGGAGAAACGCCCTTGCCCGTGTGCATGGTCAGCACGAAGAGGATCGCCAGCGTAAAAATATCGAGCAGCTTTTCCAGAATCACGGTGCTCAAAATGATCGACGGCGTCCCCCCCAGGTCGCCCGCGTAGGTGAAAATCCGCATCACGTCGCCGATGCGCAGCGGCAAAATGTTGTTGGCCGCCAGCGACGTCATCAACACCCGCGCGCACGTCGTAAACCGCGACCCTACGCTGCGCAGCATACGCCACCAGCGATAGCATCTCACCGTGTACCCGGCGACGCTGAACATCACCACGCCAGCAATCCACACCGGCGCGACCAGACGCACCCTCTTCACCCCGGCGATATCGATGCCGCGAAAAGTCCACCACAAAAAGAACACGCTGACGGCCAGCCCGGGCAACATCTTCAGCAAATTCAATCGCCGCTGCCCGTTCACCGGCAAGCTCCGCGTGGTCGCGTGGCCAAGGCCTCAACATGCACACATTCACTAACGATGAGGACAGGATTCAGCATCGGATATCAGCATTCATTGTATCGTTCCACATTCGCGGCATGAGCTTTCCGGCTGTTACCCTGACAAAACGAAGCGCGCGACCAATCTGAACATCCCATTGCTCCACTCCCACAAAAACGATTCCGTTCCAACGCCCGGTCGCCGCTGGTTCTGCCACGCAGCGGTTGCCGCATTGACTCTGTGCATACTTCTGATTCACGGCTACCATCCGTTCGCCGAAGACGGCGGCCTCTATGTCGCGGGCATCGAATCCGTCCTCAACCCCTCGCTCTTTCCGCACGATCTCGCTTTTGCCACCGCGACCCGTCACTACTCGTTGTTCGCCCCGTTCATAGCGCAACTCGTCCGCGCCCTCCACATTCCGCTCCCGTGGCTGCTGCTTCTTGCGTACCTCGCAGGAGCTTGGTTGCTGCTCTATGCGGCTTGGAAAATCGCAGCGCAATGCTTCCGCTCCGAGCGAGCGCAGGTTTACGCCGTCGCCCTTCTGGCCGCGTGGTATTCGCTGCCTATCGCCGGAACGTCGCTCCTGCTGATGGACCCCTACGTCACCGCGCGAACATTTTCCACGCCGCTCTCGCTCCTCGCCATTGCATTCGCTCTCAACTTCCAATGGCAACGTAAAAACGCCACGCTCCTATTGCGTTGCGTCGCTTGCCTCGCTTTGGCTGCGGCATTCCATCCGCTCATGGCAACTTACGCCGCTGGCCTCATCGTCGCTCTGCTGGTGGCGAAATCCCCATCGCGCCGCGTTCAATTGTCAAGCTGGATAATTCTCGCCGTCTCGGCAGTTCTCGCAGCGGCGCTTCTACAAATCATCGCACCCGCCGAATCCGCCGCCGCCATCGTCGCCGCCACCTCGCGTTACTACTGGTTCCTCTCGCAATGGCAATGGTATGAACTGCTCGGTCTCGCAGGCCCCCTCGTCGTTCTCGTCCTACTTATGCGCTACGCTCGAGCAACGCTGGGCGAGTCAGGAACCGCGCTCTGCCGAGCCTCCATCGCCGTCGGCCTCATCGCCATGCTCGTCTCACTGCTCTTCGCGCACGAGCAATTCAGCACGCATCTCGTCGCCCGCCTGCAACCTCTGCGAGCTTTCCTTCTGCTCTATGCCATCATGACCATCCTGCTCGGAGCCACGCTCGCCGATCTCTGCTTACGATGGCCGCGCCTCCGCATCCTGCCTCCGCTCTGCATCACGGCGATGGCGTGCGTCATGTTCTTCGCCCAGCGTCAAACCTTCCCCGCCTCTCAGCATCTCGAACTGCCCTGGGGCGCGCCCACCAATCCGTGGTCACGAGCCTTCCTTTGGGCCCGCGACAACACGCCCACCGACGCCCTCTTTGCGCTCGATGCCAACTACGTCACCACCCCCGGCGAAGATGCGCAAACCTTCCGCGCGACCGCCGAGCGCAGTGTGCTCCCCGACTTCTCCAAGGACGGTGGCGAAGCAGCCATCAGGCCGGCCCTCGCAACCGATTGGTTCGTCGGCATGGTCGCCCAAAAAGATCTCAGCCGCTTAACAGACGCCGAGCGTGATACCCACCTCAACCCGATGCACGTCTCCTGGCTTCTCCTGCTCTCCACGGCAACAACATCCAACCCCTGCCCTTACGACAATGGCACGGTCAAGATATGCCGTCTCGACCCGTGATTTGGGCCAGGCCGTCAGTTCGCTGTGGGAACGGCCCCCTGCTTATTTTCCGCTCCGACCTTCAGCACAATACTGTCCTTGTCCTTGGTCTCCATTTGCGAATAAAAAGTCCGCAAGTCGCCATAGTCCTTGACCTGCACAACCACGCCGTTGAACAAGTAACTGCGCCGCACCGTCACGCTGTCCGGCGCTGTGGCCGCGACGATTGAATACAGCCCGGCATCGTGGAACTTCACCTTCGTCTCGGGTGGCGCTGCTTCCACCGTCAACGTCGCCGGGAATTTAATTCGTAAAGCGTCCTGCACCGTCTGGGGATACGGGAAGTACACGGGCATCTCCCGCTTGTCGTGCGGGAAAGTGACCGCATCGTCCACCAGAAACAGGTCCACCGGCAAAATGAGCCGCTTGCCGGTCGGCGTTCCAAGCGACCCTGCGACCGTAAAGTTCGCGACCAGAGGCTTCTCGTAGTCCGTTAGATTCTCGATCGACGTGACCTTTACTTCCAGCGTCTTCGGAAGCATTCCTTCGAGAGTCGTGCGCAGCGCCAGCTTCAGGCTCTCTTCATCACCGCGCAGCGCCTGGTGCCGCCAATCCAGCGCGGCCGACCCTGTGAATGAGAGGTTGACCGGGCCAGTGACCTCGCCACGCTCATCCATCGTCAGGTTCGCCACTCTCCCTGTCTTTGTGTCGGTGTAGTTGTCCCCGGGCGTTGTCGCAAAATCGCTTCCGCCGTCGACTTGACGCA
>JALYTE010000020.1 GCA_030854435.1 Acidobacteriota bacterium
GCACAGAGGCCCACAAAGCACGGCCACCAGCAGAAACGGGGCGCTCCATCTCCGGATCTTCGGGCATGGGAAAGCGGCAGCAATAGTTTTCAGAGGCAAGCGTAATCTCCCATCCGATTAGACGCTAGCGCAGCCCCCGTGTAGGTGCATGCCAAGCGAAAGGATTGGCGGCAAGGTCGAAACCGATGTCCGAAAATCCGGACATGGGGCACCTGGACCTTCGCGCGAGCGTAACGCCGCGGCGAGTCCAAATATCTCGGTCTTCGGAAATGTTTCAGAAATCCTGTAAACCCGAAGGGTAAGGTCATGTGCCTTCACCCACGCTCCCATATTTCGAAATGGCTGCAATTTTCACCTCATAGCTCAAAACTCACGACTGAACTGAACATATCAGCCCGCAGTCGCCATCGGTAACGCACGAGTAATGAGTAATGAGTTTTGAGTCGTGAGAGATCGTCGGATACTTAAGCCGTCTACCCTGTGCGCTCCATCTCCAGCAACTTCCGCTTCCTCTCCACGCCCCACCGATACCCCGTCAGTCGCCCATCGCTCCCCACAACGCGGTGGCATGGCACGACGACCGCGAGCATGTTCGCTCCACAAGCCGTCCCCACGGCGCGCACGGCCTTCGGCGCACCGATGGTTTCAGCGATCTGGCTGTAAGTCCGAGTCTCGCCTCGCGGGATCTCTCGCAACGCGCGCCACACGCGCTCCTGGAATGCCGTGGCCCGCACATGGAAGGGAAGCGCCGCTGCCCCGGAGTTCTCGCGCAAACTCGCCATCACAAATCGGACCGCGTCGGTAAGTCCGGCATCGTCGCGTCGCAACACGGCCTGCGGAAAACGCTCGCGCAGCGCCGCCGCGGCCTCGGCCTCGTTGTCCGCGAACAACACTGAGCACAGCCCACGCTCCGTCGTGCCGACCAGCATCATCCCCAGCGGAGAAGCCGCCAGCGCATACCGGATTGTCTCGCCCGCGCCGCCGGCTTTCATGGCCGTTGGAGTCATGCCGAGGGTCTGGTCCGCGTCCTCATACAGCCGGCTGCTCGACCCAAATCCCGCCTCGTATACAGCTTCGGTAATCGGCGACCGCGACACGCGCGGTGTACGCACTTTCTCGCGAAAGAGATCCTTGCGTTGGGCGCGCGAGAACTCTCCTGGGGTCACGCCCAGCACACGCTTGAACCCACGCAATACGGCAAATTTGCCCACGCCCGCCGCCTGCGCTACGGCATCGAGCGACGTTCGTACTCCCGCGTGCTCTGTCAAAAACTTCGCCGCCTTTTCGATGGCCTCGGCTTGGGGGTCGGGCTTTGGCGCAACCCGGTGCGGCTCGCAGCGCAGACAGGCGCGGAACCCCGCCTCTTCCGCCGCAGTTTGGGTCGGGTAGAAGCTGACATTTTTGCGCTCCGGTCGCCGGCTTGGACAACTCGGCTTGCAGTACACGCCGGTCGACTTCACGCCATAAAAGAACTGTCCGTCGGCATCGGCATCGCGCGCCAGCACCTGCTGCCACGCCCGCCCCGCAAACACCGAAGGAACACCTTGTTTCGCCATTGAATCGCTCACTCGCAAATCGCGCACAACACTTAGAGTTGCCACACAAGTATCGTGCATCGAGCGGAGCCGACGCCACACTCCGCAGATTGCACCCAAATTGCGCTCGCGTGCAAAGCCACGAAAGCTAGCAGCGCCGCTAAACCAACTCCGCCCCTGCATCCACGTTCAACCGCGCCTCCCGCCCCTTGCCGCCCCACTTTGCAATCACGAACAGAATGATCGATCCGGTGACGAGGCTGAACGCGGCATCCATCAACAGCGCGCCCTTCGCGCCGTGCCGGCTGTAGGCGTGCTGGTCGCCAAATATCACCGTAGAAATCGCCACATTGCACGCGGCCATCAACATCGCATACTGGGTCACGGCCAGCGGGTTGTCCACCCCCATAATGTCGAAGGCGACAGCGCTCGCTGCCGCATAGTTGATTCCGGCAAGCAGGTTGTAAACCGTCACTCCCGCAAAGAACACGGTTGCCGTTCGTGCTCCGAACGCCATGCTCAGCGTCGCCGTCGCCGCCACAACGCCGGTACCGACAAACAGCACGCGCCGGTCCATGCGGTTGCACATCCATCCGCCCACCGCCGCGCCCAGCGAGCAGACGATCGCCGCTCCCAGCCCGGTGATCCAGGTGAGCGCGGCGTCGCTGGCATGGAAGTCGCGACCGAGGCCGCTGAAGAGGTTCTGCGCCGCGAACGTCGCCGACGGAGTGATGAAAATGAGCAGCCCAATCGCCGCCGCGCGCGTCTTGCTGATCGCCCAGATGTCGGTGAACAGCCGCCGCATCGTCTCGCCCACCGCCCGAGGAACGCGCACCTCGCGCGCCATCACCAGCAACAGAAGACACGGCGCGAAAACCTCCGCAGCCAACGCAAAAGCCGCAGTGTGCAACGAAAAATTTTTCACAATCAAAATGCCGACGGTCCCGCCCAGCCCGGTGCCGCCGAGGTTGGCGACGTTCAACCAGCCGCTCACCGCGCCGGTGTCCTTCTCGTCGACCAGGTTGGGCGTCATGCCGCCCATGGTGCTGGAATATATCTGCGCGGCAAACGCGCCCACCAGCAGCACCAGCGCCATCGGCGTCGCATCGCCCGCCGCGGCGCGGTCCATCAGCAGCGAGCCGCCGCCAAGCGAAATCGCCGCCACCGCCGCCCAGATGAACGCCCACGTCCGGCGTTCGAGGCCGCAGTCCATCATCGGCGTCAGCAGAAAGCTCGTATAGCTGGGCAGCAGCGTGACCAGTTGCAGCAGCGCAATGTGGTCCACCGACAGCCCACGCGCGGTCAGCAGAAACTGCAGCGCGTAAATCAGGAACCCGCTGTACAGCCCGAAGGGCAGATACGTTATTCCTACCAGCCACGCTGGAGATCGTCGACCCATGAGCTTGAGTCTATCGCGCACATCCGTTTGTCGCAGCAAACGGGCCGCCCGAAGGCCGGCCCGCTTTGTAATCCACTCTGTCTTATTTACTTCGCGGCCAACTCAGCCTGGGCGCCCGCCTTCAAGGCCTCGGCCTTATCAGTCTTCTCCCACGTAAACGTGTCGCCTGAGCGTCCAAAGTGCCCATACGCCGCAGTCTGTTTGAAGATCGGACGGCGCAGGTCCAGGCTTTCGATGATGGCCTTCGGGGTGAGCTTGAAGTTCTCGCGCACCAACTCGATCAAGCGGCTCTCGGAGACCTTGCCCGTGCCGAAAGTGTCGATGCGGACGCTCACCGGGTCGGCGACGCCGATGGCATACGCAAGCTGCACTTCGCAGCGGTCGGCGAGGCCGGCAGCGACGATGTTCTTCGCGATGTAGCGGGCCATGTATGCGGCAGAGCGGTCAACTTTTGTCGCATCTTTGCCGGAGAAGGCTCCGCCGCCGTGCCGCCCCATGCCGCCGTAGGTGTCGACGATAATTTTGCGTCCGGTGAGGCCGGAGTCGCCCATCGGCCCGCCGATGACGAAGCGACCCGTCGGGTTGATGTGGTACTTGGTGTCGGCGTCGAGAAGCTCGGCGGGGATCACTGCCTGGATCACGTGCTCCAACACTTCGGCGCGAAGCTGGTCGTTGCCGACTGTCTCCGCGTGCTGCGTCGAAATGACCACCGCATCGACGCGCACCGGCTTGTGGTCGGAGCCGTACTCGACGGTCACTTGGCTCTTGCCGTCGGGGCGCAGGTAGGCCATCTTGCCCGACTTGCGGACTTCGGAAAGTTTGAGCGCGAGCTTGTGCGCGAGCGAAATCGGCGTCGGCATCAACTCGGCGGTCTCGTTGGTGGCGTAGCCGAACATCATGCCCTGGTCGCCCGCGCCGCCGGTGTCCACGCCCTGGGCGATGTCGGGGGACTGGCGGTTGATGGTCGAAATGACCGCGCAGGTGTTCGAGTCGAAGCCTTTGAGCGCGTCGTCGTAGCCGATCGCCTTGACGGTATCGCGGACGATGGTTTGAAAATCGACATAGGCCTTGGTGGTGATCTCGCCCGCCACGACGACCAGGCCGGTGCAGGTCAGCGTCTCGCAGGCCACGCGGCTGTGGGGGTCTTGCTCCAGGCAGGCGTCGAGAATCGCGTCGGAAATCTGGTCGGCAATCTTGTCGGGATGGCCTTCGGTCACGGACTCACTGGTGAAGAGAAAACGGTCGGTAGTCGCCAAAACGGGTGTCCTCCAGACGGGGTCGAACGAATATTCCGCACACACCTTCAGCCCTGATTCGCGTTCGCTTTCGCGGGATTGCGCTTCGAGACCGGCCTTCGCGATGCGAAAGCCACTTGCTGCGATCGCGCTCATCCTCTACCTGTAGCGTCACTGTGACGCCCGATGGGTCAGGAGACTGCGCGGCCGCGTGTGCCGAACTTCTCTATCTTACCTTGCTGATTCGCTTCCTGCCAAAGCGACGCTGCGATCGACCATAGAGAGTTCCGTGGGTCATGGCTAGGCCCTGGCCCCAGCAGGACCGGGACCTCCCCTCCCTCAACCTGTGGCGTGGTGGGGAGCGTGGCGTAGGGTTCTTGGTACAGCGCATTGGCGATGAGGGTGATGGCGGCGCGGGGGACGAACTCGCGGATGAAGACGCCGCCGCGCCTTTCTTCGCCGCTCGGCTCTCCGCGGCGGTGAGGAAGGTGGACATCGCTTGGAATAGAATACGCC
>JALYTE010000447.1 GCA_030854435.1 Acidobacteriota bacterium
CGCCAGCGTGTTGAGAAACAGCCCAATCATCTTCTCCGTATCGCCGCGCGTGCGCCCTGCGATGGCGGTGCCGACGACGATGTCTTCCTGCCCCGAATAGCGCGACAGCAACACATTGAACGCCGCCAGCAACGTCATGAACAGCGTGACGCCTTCCTGCTGGCTCAACGCCTTCAAGGCCTTCGTCAGGTCGCTCGAAAGGACCGCTACGCGGCTGGCCCCGCGATAGGTCTGCACCGCCGGACGTGGATGGTCCGTCGGCAGCTCGATCGAAGGCGGAGCGTTTAGAAGCTGCTCCTTCCAGTACTCCAGTTGCTTCTGGAAAGGTCCGCCTTCAACATGCGTCCTTTGCCATACCGAGTAGTCGGCGTACTGCTGCGGGAGGGGAGGCAGCGGAGACGGTTTTCCCGCCATGAACGCCTCGTACAGCGTCGCAAGCTCCTTCCGGAAGACGCCAAACGACCAGCCATCGGTGGCAATGTGGTGGATGTTGAACACCAGCACATGTTCTTTTTCACTCAGCCTCAGCAATTTTGCACGGAAGACCGGCCCGCGTTGGAGATCGAATGGACGACCGGTCTCTTCATTGACCAGGGACCGTGCCCGCTCTTCCCGTTCAGCTTCAGGCAGCGCGCCAAGGTCCGTAATCGGCAGCACAAAGACCCGCGCGGGCGCGATCACCTGCACGGGTTCGCCGCCGTCCATCCCAAACGTCGTGCGCAGCACCTCATGCCGGGCGACAATTTCGTTCAGCGCCGATTGCAGCGCGGTCGTGTCCAGATCGCCCCGCAACCTCCACTTCAACGCCACGTTTTGAGAAGCGTTCCCACTATCCAACTGGTCGAGAAACCACAACCGCTGCTGCCCATAAGACAATGGCAACCGCGCCGGACGAACAGTCCGTGTTGGCGGAGTTTGCGTCGCAACTTCGGCGGCTTCGGCGTTCGTGACCGCCGCCCTCACGGCCCGGGCAAACGATTCAAGCGTTGGTCCCGTAAAAATTTCAACCAGCGGAACTTCGACCCGGAAGCGCTCCCACACCCTCGAAACCATTTGCGTCGCCAGCAGCGAATGTCCGCCGAGCCTGAAGAAATCGTCCATCCGGCCCACGCGTTCCACCCTCAACAGCGCTGCCCATATCTCGGCGATCGATTGTTCAAAGGGGTCGCGCGGGGAAACGTACTCCTGTGTCGACCCAGGACGCCGCACCTGCTGCGATTCGACCGCGTCCACGATGGCCGAGGCATCGGAGAGTTGGGCCGCGATACGTGCCAGGACCGAGGACTTCATAGCGCGTCCACCAGTTGGTCCATGCCGTTTTCAGAAACCCCTATCAAGCCCATCCGATAGACGATACCGCCTGCCTCGGACACCTTTGTCGCGTCCTGCAAGCTTTCCAGAAAATCGAACGCGGGCGTGTTTTTCGCCGTCCTGGAAAATCTCATATCGAGCCGGTCCATGTTCTTCTTGCGCGCTTCCTCGCCCAGCCTGTCGAGAATGGCGTGCTCGACCCTCCGGCCCAGCGCGCGGCAACTCAGCAGCATCGTGTCCACGACCAGCGAGCCTTCATCGAAGCTGTAAATCACAGCTCCCACCAATCCATAATCGCCGAAACGGTCGCGAACATGCACTGTAAGGCACTCCATCGCGGGCATGTTGAGGATCTCGCCGACTTCGTGTTCCTGGCGGCGAATCGTGGTGAAGTTGAACTGGTTGGTGCGCTGGGTCAACTGGGCCACCCGGGCCACGTTCTCTTCCGACAAGGGTGCGATGTCGATTTCCAGTTGCAGACTTTCGATGAACTCATCCAGCCCTTGCCCTTTCCGCAGCTCTTCGCGCTCCCGGTTGTCGCGATACAGCTCGCTCCTGCGCCGGTCAACCTCGGTCGATTGAAAATGGTCGAACGCCCACATGTGCTTCAGGAAGGCCGGCAATTGGTGGACCTGTTCGGGGATCTGAAGCGTTAGCACTTCCGGGCACTCCGTCTCGACCTCGGCGCATTCAACCGGACTATCGTCGAGAAAAACGAAACTGTCCAGTCCCAGCCCCAACTCCTGCGCGAGTGATTTCAGGTTCTCCGACTTCCGCTCCCAATTGATGCGGTGTCCGGTGATGTCCTCGCGTCTTAGCAGCATTCCAGCATTCTGCTGGAACACGTCCCACACGTCCTGTTCGTTATTTTTGCTGCACAGACAAACCAACATGCCTTGTTCGCGCTGCTTTTGAATGAAGTCCTGCAATGCTCGGTGAGGTGTATCAATTGTGACACCAAAGGCACCATCTTCGCCACAAATCCCCTGCCATAACGTGTTGTCGCAGTCCAGCGCCACGACCTTATACTGCGCGCCGCGCAGCCCCGAAATCCGTCGTATGACGATGGTTGCCAGCGCAGTCGAGAACGCTTTGGTGTAGGGAACGTGCGCGACGGCGTCGGCATACTTGTCCTCATACTCCGCGACAGGGTACATATCGTTCAGGTGCGCTGAAGTAATGACGTGTACGCCGCTGGTTTTGATGAGGTCGCTTGCCACATGCTCTTCCATTTCGAGCAGAAAGGCGGCCCACTCCGGATCGCTGGCGAGACTTCGCGAAGCGGGGCAGCAACACAGGATGCAGCTCGCGAAATTACCCGCTGCCGCCGACTTCACGGCGGAGATCATCTCCTCCACGCTGTTTCGGATATTTTCACGCCGGATATTTTCGCGCGCCGTTTCCGCTCCAGAGCCGTCGAATTGCGCCCAATCCTCGAACCGCACCAGCAGCACGTTGAACCCGTTCTTGTTCCTGCGCATCGCGCTTTCGGGGTCGAGCAGCGACTGAAAAACCTGATTGTAGGGGGCAAACTCGATCTCATAGTTAAGTTCAAGTTCGCGCATCCAGAAACGCAACGGTTCTTCAATCGGCTCGGCGGTAAAAGTCGCCGAGACGATGATCTTTTGGTGGTGCTCCGCGTTGGCGTTTTCCGCCTGGGCCAGCAGCGCAGGCGAAACCGGCACTGCGTCCACCTCCATGCCCGGATCGGCGATCAGCGCCTGGACAATCGCCGCATAGGCCTCCAGCAACAGGTCGATCGTTTCCGGATCGAACAGGTCACGCTTGTACTCGCACCCTATGACGGCTTTGTCGGCACGGATGGAGGCCACGAACCTGAGGTCCAGCAACGCCGTTTCACGCTCGAAACCGATGGCCTTCGCGTCCAGAGACTCCGTCACAAAGGCCATCTCCGAAAAGTTCTGCAACAGCAGCCCCACGTTGAAGACCGGATTGCGGTGTGCGGAACGCTCCACCTTCATCGCTTCGACGATGGCCTCGAAGGGACATTGCGCGTGTGAAAAGCCGTCCAGCACCGTCGTCCTGGTTCGAGCCAGCACGTCGAGCGCGGAGTCGGAACTGTGGACGTCCATCCGCAGCGGCAGCATGTTCAGAAAGCAGCCCACCACGCGTTCCAGTCCCGCAACGGGGCGATTCCCGGCGACCGTGCCGATCGCGAAACTCTTCCCGCCGCTCCAGCGGTGCAGCAAAATCCCCAGCGACCACAACATCACGGTGAACTGAGTCACCCTGTGCGTCCGGCAAAACTCCGTCAGTTGCTCAAAAAACTCCGGAGACATTCTGAAGCTACGCGCGTCCCCCGCGCCACTGCTCGTTTCGACACTGCGATCCGTCGGCAACTCCATGTGTGGCGGAAGACCGTCAAGATGTCCACGCCAGAATGAAAGGTGCTCCCCAAGAACGTCGCCCTGCATCCACTGCCGCTGCCACGCAGAGAAGTCCGCATAGTCGAACGTTTTCTCTTCAAGCCGCGGACGCTCTCCGGCGCAGAGTTGCGAATACAAATTGCCCAGATCCTCGAACACAATCGAAGTGCTGGACCCATCCATGGCAATGTGATGAGTGACCATGACGAGGATGTGGTCCCGCGCACCGATCCGATAAAGATAGAACCGGCAAACCGGCCCTGCCGCCAGGTCGAAGGGTTTCAGCGCCGCAACGGCGGCAATCCGCAACGCTTCGTCCACGCCGGTCCCCTCAATGTCGACGATCTCCAGTTGGGCGGGCGTGGCCGGTTGAATCACCTGCGTCGGAACCCCTCCAGTTCCGCGATAGGTGGTGCGCAACACCTCATTGCGCGAAAAAATCTCCGTGATGCACTCCTGTAGCACCGCGATATCCAACGCGCCTATCATCCTGATGGCAGTCTTGACGTTGTACCCAGTGTCGTTTGGATTCAGTTGGTTCATCAACCAGAACCGTTGCTGCGCGAACGAGAGTCGCAGCGGCACGCTGCGGTCCACCTTCGTGAGCGCGGGCGACTCGGACATCCGTCCGGCCTGCAACAGCCTATCGACCTCCGCGCACATGTCGCGAAGCGTGGGAGTTTCAAACAGGCAGCGCAACGGCACATCGACTCCAAACGCTTGCCGCACGCGAGCAATCACCTGTGTCGCCAGCAAAGAATGCCCGCCGATTTGGAAGAAGTCATTGCCCAATGCAATACGGTCAAGCTTGAGCACTTCACTCCAAATTGCCGCGACAATCTGTTGCACTGCAGTTTCAGGCGCGCCTCCGTCGATGTCGCTCTGCCCGGCCGCGTAGTCGGGAGCGGGCAGGGCTTTGCTATCGATCTTGCCGCTGGACGTAAGCGGCAGTTCATCCAGCAACATCATCGCGGCCGGAACCATATATTCCGGGAGGCTGCTTCCCAGGTGGGCACGGATTTCCTTGACATCGGGCGTTGAGTCTACGCTGGCGACGATGTACGCCACCAGGCGCTTGTCGCCCGGCTGATCTTCGCGCGCAACGACGACGCAATCGCTCACCGCGGAATGCCGGCGCAGCGTATTTTCAATCTCACCCAGCTCGATACGAAAGCCGCGAATTTTCACTTGGCTGTCGGCCCGGCCCATGTGCTGAATGTTGCCATCCGAGCGGAACCGCCCCAAGTCCCCGGTCTTATAGAGCCGCGCGCTGGGCTCGGGACTGAAGGGATCCGGTATAAAACGTTCCGCCGTAAGTTCGGGCCGGTTCAGATACTCCCGCGCCACGCCGCCGCCGCCGACGTACATTTCTCCGGTCACACCTGCCGGGAGCAGCCGCCTGTCCCGGTCGAGAATATACACCTGCAGATCGGGAATTGGGACTCCGACGAGACTGGTCGCGCTCTCGGCCACCTCTGCGGCCGTCACCTTGTAGTAGGTGACGTGTACTGTCGTCTCGGTGATTCCGTACATATTGATCAACGCCGGGGTGTCGCCGTGGCGCAGAGTCCACGGCAGCAATGTCTTGAACTCCAGAGCTTCGCCGCCGAAGATGACCCACTTCAGGGCAAGTTCACACGAGCGCCCCGAACGCTCGTCCGCCGAAATAAGCTGCCGAAAAGCCGATGGGGTCTGGTTCAAGACCGTAACTTTATGCTGGACCAACAACTCGTGGAACTGCTCCGGCGACTGCGCCGTAATGCGCGGCACCACCACCAGTCGGCCCCCATAAAACAGCGCGCCCCATATCTCCCACACTGAGAAATCGAACGCAAACGAATGGAACAGCGTCCACGTATCGCTGCCGCTGAAGGAAAACCAATGATCGGTCGCCGTAAACAGGCGCGCCACGTTGGCGTGTGTGATCATCACGCCCTTTGGACGGCCCGTGGTGCCCGACGTGTAGATCACATACGCCGTGTTTCCCGGCTGCGCCAGCCGCTCTGGATTGCTGTCGGGCTGCTGCGCGATCAGATCCCAGTCCGTATCCAGACAAACGGTCACGCCGTTCGGGGCGTGCAATTCACCCGCCAGCGCCGCCTGCGTCACTAGTATAGGTACGCGCGCGTCCTCCAGCATGAAGGCCTGCCGTTCCGCCGGATAAGCCGGATCGACCGGGACGTAAGCGCCTCCAGCTTTTAAAATGCCAAGAATTCCTACCAGCATTTCGAGTGACCGCTCGACGCAGATTCCGACCAGTGTTTCCGGGCGCACTCCCAGCGCGCGCAAATGATGGGCGAGCTGGTTGGCGCGCCGGTTCAGTTCACCGTAGGTCATCTCGAGGCCTTCAAAGATCAAGGCCGTGCTGTCCGGTGTCCGC
>JALYTE010000045.1 GCA_030854435.1 Acidobacteriota bacterium
CATCTGGAGAAGCTGCGGCTGCATCACGCCAGTTTGCGAAACGCGGCGGTCGCCGCAGCCCAGGACGCGGCCGAAGAAGGTCTGCTGTCTTTCTCTGCTCCAACGGGCGGCATTTTTCTATGGTGCAAGCTTGACCCGCGCACCGACATCGATCTGCTCCAGGACGCCACCGATCAGAAAGGCCTGACGTTTGCGCCGGGTCACGAGTTTTTTCCAGAGCAGAAGGACCAGAAATTTTTGCGGCTGTGCTACACCGCGATGCCGGCTTCGCATGTAAAAAAGGGCATCGAGATTCTGGTGCAGGCGCTGCGCGATACACAACCGTGCGAGCAAGACGTTCCAATGGAGGCGACGGCGAGGGTCTCTGCGCCCGGCCCATTTTGAAGAGGCGATAGTGGGAAAGGACTGGCGGAGAGCGTGGGATTCGAACCCACGTTACCTTGCGGTAAACACGCTTTCCAAGCGTGCGCCTTCAGCCACTCGGCCAGCTCTCCTGCATTGCATACGGCAACTTTTCTGACTTTACCACATGCCTGAAAAGATGGTGGACGCGGCAGGGATCGAACCTGCGACCAGTCGATTAAGAGTCGAATGCTCTACCAGCTGAGCTACGCGTCCAGGCCTTGAAGAACCTTTCCGGGGAGGAAAGGCGCGGAGTTCGGATTTTCATTTCGTCCGCATTGCAGCGCGGCGAAAGAACTCACCGCACGAAGGCCAGTGTACCACGCCGCTCCGACGCACTTTCGTTGTTAACGCGCAGGGTCAGCCGACGAAATCGACATGCGCCCTATGCGGAATGATCCCGCGCTCGTAGCCCATGTCGAGCAGTTTGCGGATCGCCTCGCGGCCATCGTCGCCATAGTTGATCGTGCGCTCGTTCACATACATTCCCACGAATCGGTTGGCCAGAGCGGGGTCGAGATCGCGCGCAAATTGCATGGCGTATTCGAGCGCGGCTTCGCGATGGTCGAGCGCATGTTGAATGCTGTCGCGCAGCGCGTTGGTGGTAATGAGTTGCACGTCGCCGCCCAGCGAGCGCCGTATCGCGTTGCCGCCCAGCGGCAGTGGAAGGCCGGTCAGATCGCGCCACCATTGGCCCATGTCGAGGACCTTGACCAAGCCGTCCTTCGCGTAGGTCAACTGGCCTTCGTGGATAATCAGTCCGGCGTCGAACTCGCCCGCCAACACTGCCGGAATGATCTTGTCGAAGTCGACCGTGACGGTCTCGATGTCGGGCGCAAATAGTTTCAGCGTGAGGTACGCCGTCGTCATCGTGCCGGGGACGGCGATCTTCAGCTTCTTCACTTCGTCGAGCGTGTACTTGCGCGCGGCCACGATCATCGGCCCATAGCCTTCGCCGACCGAACCGCCGCACGCCATCAGCGTGTAGTTTTCCTGAATGTACGGATACGCATGAAAGCTAATCGCCGTCACGTCGTAGAACTGCTCGTTCATGGCCTTGCGATTGAGCGTCTCGATGTCGGTGAGGGTGTGATGAAACGCATAGCCCGGAACGCGCACCTTGTTGGTCGCCAGGCCGTAAAACATGAAGGCGTCGTCGGAGTCGGGGCTGTGCGCGATGTTGATGGTGCGAACTTCGTTTGCTGCGGTTTTCATTGTGTCCTTTGGAAATGTGCGGGGGTCGAAGACGAGACCCTGAGGCCTGGCCTGAAACAGATGAGAATGACGGCGTTAGATTCGCGCAGGTCGAGCGAGCGCACTGTAAAGCCCCGACGCAACGGCAATCTTGATGGCCTCGCCGGGAAGGAACGGCGCGACTGCGGCGATCCACGCTTGATGTGTCGAGAGATGAGCGAAGTTCATAAGCCAACCTGCTCCACATGCGAATAGCACCAGCACGGCGACTGTACATCCAATCGCTGCCGCAAAAAATCGCGGAGTCTTCGCTGGCAAGCCGCGCGTGATCGCCCCGGCGATAAACGCCACCACGGGATAGGCCATCAGAAAACCGCCGGTCGGGCCAAGAATCTGCGCCACTCCACCCAATCCTCCGGGGGAGAAAACGGGCAGGCCCAGCGCGCCTTCCGCCAGGTACGCGAGCATCGCGAAGAAGCCGACGACCGGCCCCAGAACAAGCCCCACGCCCAGCACTGCCAGCGGCTGAAGCGTCAACGGGACAGGCGTGAACCACAGCGGAATGGAAACATGCGCCGCCGCCGCGACCACCAGCGTTGCGGCCAGGCCGAGCGCGACTCTACCTGGAATCGTGCGCGTAAAAGCCGCCGCGGAAAGCGGGCCGGAAGATTGTCGAATTGCAGTTTGCATGTTTTGTCCTTCTAGAACTAGTTTAGCCGGACGCGTTCTCTGGCTTATCGGGCCGTACATTGCGCGAATCGTTCGAGTCGCTGGAAGCTTTGTTGAAGTAAGACCAATCCATCGGGTCCTGCGCAGATGCCGGAGGCGGAGGCGGTGGTGCGGTCGAATGGTGCGGTCCCAAATCCCCATCCGAACGCACATTTGTGGCAACGTCTTGACTGTCCAGGAGCATACCGTCGCGCCGCGCGCGCCGCGCTTGACGAACGTGCCGCACAATTGAAATCGAAGCCCACAAAAGCATCGCCAGCGCGACCATCGAGATGGCGAAAAGTGTCCGCATCAATACCTGCTCAGGATAACAAAGCCAGAGACCGTCGCGCTGCCGAGCGAAATTCACGGACCTATCGGCGTCGCCCGTATCCAGGCTGGTTCCCCGAAGCGCGTCGCAGGGCCCTGCGAGACGCGTGCTGCGATACTTGCATTGACCGGGGTCGCATATGAGCATCAAGTCAA
>JALYTE010000051.1 GCA_030854435.1 Acidobacteriota bacterium
GGTAAACCTCCCAACGCTTCCTGTCCATGTCGTACGCGACCTGGCCCATATTTTCGTTTCTCCGATCTATCTCCGTCCCCGCGACCTCGAGTGGCTGGTGCCATTGGCGGGCGCGAGTGCGGCGGCCTTTGCGACCGACCAAAGAGCGGTGACCGAGGTGGTCAGTACCAATCCGAATTTCAATCAGAACGCCATAAATGTTTCGGACGGTCTGGTCGGCGGATTCATTGCCGCGCCGATCGTTTTGTTTGGAGTGGGTCACTTGCGCGGTGACGACCATGCGAAGGAAGCTGGGATACTGGGCAGCGAGGCCATGATCGACGCCATCGTGGTGAACGAGGTGGTCAAGCTCGTTACTTTCCGGGAACGCCCCCTGGCGGATCGCGGTCAGGGCGAGTTCTTCACCGGCAGCGCTGGACTTGATTCCTCGTTTGTGTCCGGCCACAGCATGGTGGCGTGGTCGTCGGCCGCGGCAATTGCAGACGAATACCACTCGAAATGGGTGCGGCTCGGGGTCTACGCGGCCGCCACGGGTGTCAGCGTTTCCCGCGTGTTGGGGCAACAGCACTTTCCTTCGGACGTCTTGTTGGGTTCCGCCGGCGGCTGGCTCATCGGACACTATGTGTTCCGCGCGCATCACCATTGGGTGCCCGGATTGTTATAGTAATCCTCAGTTAATCCTCGGCAACGGATTGTCGTGAGCAAAGATGCGGGGTGCCCCATGTCCGGATTTTAGGACATGGATTCGGGCCGCGCGATGCTCTAGCAAGATGGAAACCGACCCCTACTTCCCCGCATAAATCGCCCTATACATCTCCCGGTTCCGCACGATCGCCTGCACGTACTCTCTCGTCTCGGTGTACGGAATCGACTCCACCCACTCCGGCATGTCCTTGTAATCGTTCATCGCGATCCACTGCCGCACCGGAGTATCACCGGCGTTATATGAAGCCAGCGCATACTCGACGACCCCGCCGTAACGGTCCAGCGTTTGCCGCAAATCGCGCGTCCCCAACTCCAGATTGATCGTCGGGTCGAGCAGCGAGTTCGTACTGAATTTCTTGATCCCAACATGCTTCGCTTCGCTCTTTCCCACCGACGGCAACAACTGCATCAACCCATAAGCGTTCGCTCGGCTCACCGCGCCCGGATTGAACTCCGATTCCTGCCGAATCAGCGAAGCCACCAGATAAGTGTCCAGCCCATTCGCCTGCGCATCGGCGACGAGGTGGTCCCAGTAGGGCCGCGGAAAAAGCAGTTGCCAATACACCTGCGGCACCTCCGAAACCGGCAGCGAAAAGAACGGCAGCCCGCTGTGTTTCATCGTCTGCACCGCTCGGGTGTTCTCTCCGTAGCTCTGATAAATTTCCGCCTGCGCCAGCGCGCCCCACTGCGCGGAAGTCGCGCTCGCCTGGATCTCCGGCCCGATGTACTCGTTCAACGCCGCGTTCGCCAACAATCGGGCCTTGATCAAATGCGGATCGTTTTCCGGCAGTTCATCCGTCAATGGCGGTGTCTCGACATGCTTTACGAACGCCAGCGCCGCTGCCGCGACCGGCTGCGCGCGCTTTCCCAGTGCTGCCGTCCGTTGCCGCGCGAGAATCGCATAGTAGCTGTTCACGTAAGCCGAATTCAACGCCGCATAGTAGTTCAGCGCCTGCCCAAAATCATGTTCCACGTCTTCATACAACCGCCCGCGCCAATACAACGCACCCGGAATTTCCGTGCCCGCCGGATAGCTCGCAATCTGCTCATCCATCAACCGCGCCGCATCGGGATACCGCCGCAGCCGGTAGCTCAACCACGCCGTCCTCCAGTGCGCGCTCGGAGCATAGGCGCTGGCCGGAAACTGCTTCACCAGCAAGCCGTAATCGTTGATAGCGCGCGCCGCATCGCGCTTCACCGTGTACATATTTCCGCCCGAGTACAGCGCCTCCTCCAGCCAGCGGCTTTGCGGATACCGCTCCAACATCTGCGCCACCAGCGCATCGTGCCCATCGAAATCCTTCGCGTCCCGGCGCAACTCCGACTCCAGATACAACTTCAAAGCCGCGCTATCGTCGCCTGTCACGGGCAAGCGCTCCACATCGCCGCGCCCCAGCTTTTTCAACCGCAGATCGCACACCGCCGCATAAATTTCCAGCGCGTCCTTGTCCGCCTGCGTCAGCGCCGCCCCGTCTTTTTGCAGCGCGCGATACTCCAGTTGCGCCTCCGCATAGTGCTTCGCATTGAACATCACGTCCGCATGGCGTTTGCGCTCCCCCGCCGACAGCGGAACATTCATCGCCTGCAACTGCGCCCTTGCGCCGGCCGCTTCATTGCTCAACGGATTGTTCAAATAAATCCCGCGATACAACTCCCCCGCCTGCGCCGCATTGCCCGTCGCCAGATTCGCCCTGGCCATCGCAAATCGAATGTCCGTCTTGGTCGCCGCCGCAGTCCCCGCCAGTGGCGTCAACACCGCCAACGCGCCCTGCCCGTCATTCTGTTGCAGATGCGCGTTCGCCAACAGCACCGGAACATTTGCGCTCAGAATGCTGCCCGGATGCCGCTCCTCAAAACGATCCAGCAGCGCATAGGCCTCATTGCCGCGATTCGCCTGCAACGCCGCCTGCGCGCCTAGGTAGTCCGCATAGTCCGCCAGCGCATCGCCGCGCGCCGCCAGCCGAAACGCCGCTTGCGCCTCCGGATAACGCCGATCCAGCGCATACGCATGACCCAACGCAAGCTGCGCCGCCGCCGCCGCCTCTCCCGGATGCGCCGCCGCATACGCCGCCACTCCGCCGTATGCCGCAGGCGTCCGTGCCGCCACCAACTGCTGCGCCATCGGACGCAACTGCGCCGAAGCCATAAACGCGCGCGCCAACCGCTGGCTCTCCGCCGTCGGCGCGACCTTTACGGCTCGACCTTTAACCTTGGCCCTGGCTTTCCCCTTCGCCGGCAATTTCTTCCCCGCCGCGCGATGCGTTCTGCTCACCGAACTCTTGGCAGTCCCGTGCTTCTTCTTCGCCGCCGTCTGAGCGCTCATCGCCAGTGCCAGCATCGCCAGCACACACACCCGCCCTACAAAACTTCTCAGCCCGTTCAATCACGCCACCTTCTTCTTCTTCAACTCTAAGCCTTCAAACCTGCTCTGTATCTCTGTCGCGAACCCTCGCGAATACTCACTGCTAAAACTGGAGACTGGAAACTCACAACTCGCAACTAAATGCGGACACTCCTACGCCACCAACCCCCGCCACTCCCGCAGGCCCGTCCTGTACACTTACTCCAACGCGACATGGCGCCTTCTTCCACCATCGCCGAACCCCTCCCTCTAGCGGCCATCGAAGTCCACCCCGACGTCGATCTCGTCGCGCGCACCCGCGCCGGCGACAACACTGCCTACGAGCAGCTCGTCAAGCAATACCAGCGCCAAATCTTCCGCACCGCCAACCACATCACCCAGAACCGCGAAGACGCCGAAGACATCACCCAGGACGTCTTCTTCAAAGCGTTCCAGAAACTGGACCAGTTCAAGGGCGACTCGAAGTTCTCCACCTGGCTGGTCCGCATCGCCGTCAACGAGAGCTTGATGCGTCTGCGCAAGCGCAAAACGTCCAAGACAGTCTCCATGGACCAGGACATCCAGACTGAGGAAGGCTCCATCCCCCGCGATTTTGCCGAATGGCGTCCCAATCCCGAGCAGATTTACTCCCAATCCGAGTTGGGCGACATACTGCGCAAAACCATCGCCGGCCTCCCCCCAGGTTTTAGAACCGTTTTCACTCTTCGCGACATCGAAAACTTGTCGACCGAAGAAACCGCCAGCGCGCTCGGTCTGAGCGTGCCTGCGGTCAAGTCGCGGCTCCTGCGCGCGCGCCTGCAACTGCGCGAGCGCCTCAGCCGCTACTTCCGGCAGAAGAATGAGGCCACCCAGTGAACTGCACGGATTTCCTCGCCAAACTCACCGATTTTTTCGATGGCAAGATCGAACCCGAGCTGCTCGCCGAAGTCAAACAACACCTCGGCGCTTGCCACCACTGCGAAGTCGTCGTCGACACCACCCGCAAAACCATCGAAGTCTACCGCGGCAACGAAGTCTACGAGTTCCCCGACGACCTCAGCACCCGCCTCCGCGCCGCCATCATGGCCCGCTGCGAAAAAACTAAATGCGGCTCCGGCTCCTCCGAAACAAAATCCGCGTCTCCTCACCCTCACAACTCATAACTCATTGAAAACCGAGACCGCTGCGAATTCCTCATTCGACTTTTCAAACGACAAAAGCGGCCCGCAGGCCGCTTCGTCATTTCACCGGCCCTCCGGTCACTTCACAACGGACTGAAACAGCGGCGAACTCAACAACCCCGCAAACTGGCTGTCCGAAGACGAGTAAGAAATCGTCAGTGTCCCCGCGCTCGAATCGATCGCCGTCTCATCCAGCGCCGACTTCTCCAGCGGCGATCCCGATGTTTTCCTCAAGATCATCACGCCCTTCATCAACGTCGCCGCGGTCGCCGCGGTAATCGTGTCGCCCATCACCACCGCCATCTCGAAACGCACGCCGTTCCCAAAATCCATCGTGTAGCGCGCGCTCTTCATGCGGTTTTTCACGGTCTCGTAGTCGGCAAGCTGCGCAGCGTCGCCGAGCACGCTCTTCATCATCGTCTGCGTGCCTTTCTGGTCCAGCAGGCTCCATACCGCGCGCTGGTCGACCGCGGCCATCTCGTTCATCATCTCGCCGTTGCTCAGAAAGTTCGGGGCAATTCCGTCGCGCGCGTCGATCGCCGACCGCACCGCCTCGCGGTCCCCGAACACCATCGTCGTCTGATTCAGAAAAGCCACGCTCATGCCCGCCGTCCCCATCGGATACAGGCTCGTATTGCGCACCATCACCGGCTTGGTCTTCTGCTTGGCGAAGTAGGCCAGAATCGCCCGCGAATGAAACTGCCCTTGCGCGATGCCGATAATTCGCGACCCATCGCTGCCCGGCGCGCGGAACGCCGCAAACGCCAGCGTATCGGCGTCCTGGTCCACCTTCAGCCCGGAAGTCCTCAGCGCCGACTCCAACCGCTTCAGCTCCGGCGGAAGCACGCGGTCCTTCAACTGCATCGCCGCCGGAGAGTTCTGCATCGCCCTGTAATCGACGACGATCAGTTGCTGAACGTCGCGCGGAATCGAGGCCTTCGCGTCGCCACTCAGTTGCGCCGCGTTCACGCCCATCGGCCCAATCGCCAAAGCCATCGCCGCGACCGCTGTCCCATAACGCCAAATCTTCACCATTCAAGCTCCTCAACATGCCTTCCGGCACGCAATCTCTATTGTTCCCTGAACCGTCCGCTCCCGCAAGTTTTACGGCCAATCCAGCGGGTGGTGCAACTTGCGTTCGAGCACCTTTTGTTCCGGATCGAACCCCACTGTTTGACGTACCCACTCCGCATTCGGCTCGTAAGCCCGCTCCGGAATCAGCCCGACCAGCTCGGCCTCGGCAATTCCAACCCCATGTTTCCGCGCGACCTCGCACACCGCGGCGAACACTTTACTCATCGGCGTCTGCTGAAAATCCGTGATATTCATGCTCACCTGAGCGCGTCCATTGGCCCGCACCCCCATCGCTTTCACGCCCAGCAAGCCCCCATTCGACGCCCGAATATCTTTGGCGATCGCCCGCGCCACAGCCACATCCGACTCCCGTCCATCCAGCGCCAGATAGACGTTGTAGGCAATCAGAAACTTGCGCGCCCCCACCGCGCTCGCGCCCGCGGTGCGATGCAACTCCGGCCCGCCGATATCGGGCTGTCGCCTGGCATCTTTCACGGAATCCTTCAGCAAACCCTCAAACTGCCCACGCCTTACGTCTTCCAGATTCACGCGGTCCGGCCTCGCCGCCGCCGCCTCATAAAAATACACGGGAACACCAAACCGCTGCCAAATCGCTGTCCCCGCCTGCCGCGCCAGCACCGCGCATTGCACCAGCGAAATCCCGCTGCACGGCACAAACGGAATCACATCGGCCGCCCCAATCCGTGGATGCACGCCGCTCTGTTGGGTCAGGTCGATCAACTCCGCGGCCTTGCCCGCCCCTCGCACCGCCGCCTCGACGACGGCCTCGGGCGTACCTGCGATGGTCACAACGGAGCGGTTGTGATCGGCGTCCAGCGAGAAGTCGAGCAGATGCACTCCATCCACGCGCATGGCCCGCACAATCTCGCGAATCTTTTCAGCGTCCGCGCCCTCGGAAAAATTCGGAACGCACTCGACAATGGCCCCACTGCTCATCAATTCCTGCTCTATCTTTTTCCTGCTCTATCTTTTTCCTGCACGATCTCTTTTTGTCATCCCGTAGGGATCTGCTGTTGCTCTTGCACTTGCTTTTCTTTCTGTCATTCCCGAAGGGAACCTGCTGTTGCTCTTGCACTTGCTTTTCTTTCTGTCATTCCCGAAGGGAAACTGCTGTTGCTCTTGCACTTGCTTTTCTTTCTGTCATTCCCGAAGGGAATCTGCTTTCGCTCTCCTCCGCGCTCGCTGCGTTCCCTCCGCGACGTCCGCGTTCGTTTCTCCTACTTCCACCAGCTATACCCCACCGAGAATTGCACACTCGTATTGACGCCTGGATTCTTGTCCCCCAAACTCGCGCTCGAAATATGGATCGCATTGGCGCTAAAGTCTATCGACCTCCTCGCCCCCACAAAATAGTGCGCCCCCACCCCCCCTTGCGGCGTGAAGTTCCACACGCTGGTGTTGGCTTGAAATCCCGTCTGCGAAGGGTCGGCAAAGTTCGTGTTCCCGACCGCCGGATATTTATGGTTCGTCCAGACCACGCCGCCCGCGCCCTGCACCCAGGGCATCAGCCGTTCGCCATGCGTGAAGTTCCAGCGCAAAATAATCGGCGTCACGCTCGCCCCCGTAAACCGCCCGCCCACGGTGAAGGGCGCGCTACAC
>JALYTE010000074.1 GCA_030854435.1 Acidobacteriota bacterium
AATCATTGATATCCGCTGAAAACAAGCCCATGATCATTCTCCTTCGCGCACAACTCGGCCAAGCCAGCGAGGCCTGCGAGTGCGATGCGCTTTTAAAACATTGTTAATTGTTGCGTTCGTCCGACCAGCAAACAGCCGGGGCTAACAACCGCTTCTGCTGGGTATGATGCCGTCTCCCAGCAATAAGTCATCGACCGGGTGACCTATCTTCGCGACATCTTTTCGTCGCTAAGGTAAGTGGCGGCGCCCCTCTTCCTAGGGCCTCGCGCCAACCCGATCCGCTTTGTAAACCCGCGCACACGGCTGCCCTGTTGTACATATCACCTCAAGCTCGGTCAAGCCCTCGGGATGCGCCTTCACCGCGTCCGCCACCGGATCGCCAGCAATCGCAATCACGTAGTCCGCATTGGCCGCCGGAGCCTCCAGCGCCTTGTGCCACGAGTCCCAATCCTGCTCGCTCACCATGCTGCGCAGCGTCCGACCCGCCACCTGCACCGCCCCCACATGCGCCGACGTGTACATCATCACGGGAGCGTCCATCGGCATGCGCTCCATCGCCTCGGCAATCCCGCGTTCAAACGCCACCCGCGTCGTTGCATTCACCATGCCTTCTTTCAGCACCAGGGGAACGCGGTACATCATTGCTAAACAATTCGCCACGCACAACAACATCGCCACTGGCTGCGCCAGTCTAGCCGCGACCCGCGCCAAACCTTCTGTCCGCGCGCGCAGCCATGCATCGCCTCGCCACGCTGCCAGCGCCGCATACACACTTAGGGCAGGCAACAGTTCCATCCCGTAGCGGGAGTTGTAATACGAGTGCGGCCACAACTGCGGAATAAAAATCGGCACCGACCCATACGCCACCGAATAAACATAAAACGGCAACGGCAACCACAACAACCACGCCGCCTTGCCCACAGAGGCGGGGTGCCCGATAGCCTGCCCTGAGCCTGTCGAAGAGGCCGGATTTTCGGACATGGGTTTTCGCAAGTACACCCAAAGCCCCACCAACGCCGCAACCATCACCGCCCACCCGGTCTCCCAAACCGAAGCGTCCACCTGCGCGGTCCGCATATAGAACAACAACGCCCATGCTGGATTCATCCACCCGCGATAGTGTTGCCCCGGCGGGGCCGTCCTGCGCTCGATCGCCTGCGCCGAATAGGGCCCGCGCACGAAGTCCAACCAGTCCCCCATAAAGTGGTGATTGAACCAGAACCACACCGCCGGCCCCATCACGCACAGCACCGTAAACACCGCAAACGCGTGCAGCATCCGCCGTCGCAGCGCAGCATTGCCGCGCCACAACTCCCACGCGAAGCAGCACCACACCGCCGCGCCCACCACCCAGCCGTCGTAGCGCGTAAAGACCTGCGCGAGAATCAGCAAGCCAGCGCCAACCATCCAGCGCTCCGCGCGTCGCTCGTTGCCAGCCCGCAGCGCTGCGACCGTCTCCACAGCCGCGACCACGGTCCACACCAGCAGGGCCAGGAACAACGCCTCGGTCATCGCCGTCGACGCCAGGAACAGCAGGTTCGCATTCAGCGCGTAAAACGTCGCCGCTACCAGCGCCCAGCGCACGGCCATCATGCGCCGCGCCAGCCGCCAAACGCCCGCGACGCTGGCCGCATAACTCAGCACCGACATCGGAGCGCCGCCCAGCCCGCTCTGCCACCACGCCATCTTCTGCACAAACGGCAGCATCAACAAATGCGGCAGCGGAAGCCATACCCCGCCCAGTTGCGACACCCCCGGCCAGCGCGCATCGAGAATCCGGCGCGCGATCGCGAGGTGCGCGACCGCGTCTCCGTAGAGCAGCAGATAGCCCTTCGCATAACAAACCAGCGTCGCAAAAAATCCCATCACCAGCGCGGCCATAAAGACGACCCGCACCTCACCCGCCCCCACGGGTCGCACCGCGCCCCAATCGAAGCCAGCAGTTCCCCTCCCGCCTGCCCCACGCCGTCTCGACGACCCCGGCCGTTCATACGTGACGGTACGCATGCTCTCTCCGCGACCTCCGCGTTCGTCCTTTGCGTCCTCCGCGTTCGTTTTTGCTTTTATCGTCATCACCAGCGACTACAAATGCGAAATCTCGCGCAGATGCCCAAACTTCTCATCGATCTCCGCGCGCGTCACTTCCTGCAATCGCTCCGTGCCAAACTTTTCGCACGCAAACGATCCCATCGCGCTGCCATAAAACATCGCAGCCCGCACCACTTCCGGGGTCATGCCGCCTTGCGACGCGATGTACCCATAGAAGCCGCCCGCAAACGAATCCCCCGCGCCAGTCGGGTCGACAACTTCGCCCATCGGCAGCCCTGGCGCGCGAAACGGCCGCCCGTGAGAGCTATAAACCGTCGCTCCATACTCGCCATGTTTCACCACCAGCGACTTCGGCCCCAGCGCCATCACCATCTGCGCCGCGCGCAACGCATTGCTCTCGCCGCTGATCATCCGCGCCTCCTGGTCGTTGATCAACAACACATCGAGCACAGCCAACACTTTCAACAAATTCTCACGATGCGATGAAATCCAGTAGTTCATCGTGTCGCCCGCAACCAACTTCACATCCGGCATCTGCTTGCGAACCTGGGCCTGCAACACCGGATCGATGTTCGCCAAAAACAAATAATCCGAATCCAGATAAGCCTTCGGAATCTTCGGCTCGAACGCCGCAAAGACATTCAAATCCGTCGCCAACGTCTCGGCCAGGTTCAGGTCCTTCACATAACTGCCTGTCCAATGAAAGCTCAACCCCTTCGCGCGCTCAATGCCGCGCGTGTCCACGCCTGCCCGCGTCAACACCGCCTCATGTTCGGGCAAAAAATCCTCGCCGACCACGCCGATCACGCGCACATCGGTAAAAAAACTCGCCGCCAGCGCAAAATACGTCGCCGCACCGCCAACAATTTTCGACCGTTTGCCACTCGGCGTCTCAAGTGAATCGAACGCCACTGAACCTACTACCAAAATCGACACTATTACTCTCCTCCGCGACCTCTGCGTTTTTACTTCGCGTTTAATGCGTTAAAGTCTTTTGCTCTTTCTTTTCCTTCTGTCATTATTGCGGGGAACCTGCTTTTCACCCGCCCTACCAATACTTCCCAAACAAAACATCCAGCTTCTTCTTCGTCTCGTCCGGAATTAAACTCTTGTCCGTCATAATCGCAAACTTCGCGGCCGTCTGAGCAGGTGAGGCGCTCAGATCCCTCGGCATCAACCGCACCGCCGCCTTTACCACCTTCTGCGCATTCCCCGAATTTCGATGCATCACCGCGATCACCTGTTCAACCGTGACATCGTCATGCCCTTCGCGCCAGCAATCGTAGTCGGTCACCATCGCCAACGTCGCATAACTGATCTCGGCCTCCCGCGCCAGTTTCGCTTCCTGCAAATTGGTCATCCCAATCACGTCCGCGCCCCACGAGCGATAAAGATTGGATTCCGCGCGCGTCGAAAATTGCGGCCCTTCCATGCACACATACGTTCCGCCCTTTTTCCCGACGACCCCAACTTCCGCGCAAGCCTTCACAAACGTATCGACGACAATCGGACACACCGGATCGCCAAACCCCACATGCCCCACCACGCCCTCGCCAAAAAACGTCGCATGACGCGCAAACGTGCGATCGATGAACTGGTCGGGCACCACAAAGTCCGTCGGCTTATGTTCTTCCTTCAGGCTGCCGACCGCGCTTACGCTCAGAATGCTTGTAACGCCCAACGCCTTCATTGCATAAATATTCGCGCGAAAGTTCAACTCACTCGGCAATATCCGATGCCCCTTGCCATGCCGCGCCAGAAAAGCGACCTTCCGCCCCTCCAACTCGCCCAGCACAAACGTCTCGCTCGGCTGGCCAAACGGCGTCTCCACGCGCTCTTCGCGCACCTCGGTCAGCCCGGCCATGCCATACAAACCGCTGCCGCCAACAATCCCAATCTCAGCCTTCTGCAAACCCATTCTCCTTGACACTCACTCTAGCTTTAGCTTTTGTTCTTGCTTTTCTTTCTGTCATTCCCGCAGGGAACCTGCTTTCCTCTCGTGCCACCACAAATTTCGAATGGGGTCGCAAACAGCTCAACTACCGCAGCCCCGCCTTCATCATCCCAAAACTCCCCATCCAACCCGACAATCCACCCACCAACTCCGGACCAACCC
>JALYTE010000082.1 GCA_030854435.1 Acidobacteriota bacterium
TTTCAGCGCGGGCGTGGGCTACGATCTGGCCACGGGCTGGGGCACGCTCGATGCGTTCAATTTTGTGAACGCCTGGAGCCAGGTGACGCCGCTCACGCCGACGACCGGCGAAATCGTTTCGCAGACGACCCTGATTGCAATACCGGGGACCGTGCTCCAGGGTGCGACCATTACCCTGATCGCGGCCGTCGGCTCCGGTGCGTCGAATCAGATCCCGACCGGCGCGGTACAGTTTCTGGTGGACAACGTGGCCTTCGGCTCGCCCGTGGCGCTGAGCGGCAGCGGAAACTCGGCGACATTCACGCTCAACACGGCCACGCTGAGCGGCGGCGCGCACACGGCACAGGCGGCGTACTCGGGCGACGCGACGTTCGCTGGATCGAAGAGCTCCGCGGCGATTACGGTCATCGGACCGGACTTCACGATCACGCCGACCCTCGCGACGACGACCGTGAAATCGGGCAGCACCGCTGCGGGAATCACGTTCACCGTGACAGGTATTCAGAACTTCATCGGGAATGTGACGTTCAGCGTCAACACGCCCAACGGAACGTTCACGCCAAATCCGGTGGTCATCGGCACTGTCAATGGGACGGGCACGACGGTGCTGACCATCACGACGGCCACGGCGCTGGCCAGGGGAACGACGTCCGCGGCGTCACGGCCTGCGGCATCGCCGTGGGTCGCGACGGGTTCGGGCGTCGCGCTGGCGGGGATACTGGTGCTGGTGCTGCCGAGGCGGCGTCGCTTCATCGGCGCTCTGGCCGCGGTGATTTCGGTCGGCATGTTGGCCGCTGCGGGCTGCGGCGGCGGGACGGCTCCCGCGTCGATCGTCCTCGGCGCCGCTCCCGGCATTTACACGCTGACGGTGACGGCGGTCGGAGTTTCCGGCAATACGACAGCGTCGCATACAGTGTCGGTCAACCTTACCGTGCAGTAGTTTTTTCCGGGTGTCGTGTGCCGGGTGCCGGGTGCCCCATTCATGACAGTTTCATCGTCATCAGTGGGGAGCTGTGGAAAGATGTGGAGTTGCCCAGGTCCGGATTCTCGGGCAGTCGAGCAAAGATGCGGGGTGCCCCATGTCCGGCTTCTCGGACATGGGTTCCAACTGTGCCGCCAATCTCTACGCCAACCACGAAGCCGCTATACCCCCTCGGGCACCGCGCGCGGCTTGCGCGCCTGCTCCATCAGCCACTCCTGCGCGCTCAAGCTATTTCCTCGCGCGACCGGTCGAATGTAGTCGCCATCGCTCTGCAACAGGCGCGCCTTGCGGTCGTCACGCAGATACGCCCCCAGAATCTCTTCTCGCGCGCGCTTGCTCAGTTCGGGGTCGTCGATGGGAAAGACCACCTCGCAGCGCTCCACCAAATTGCGCGTCATCCAGTCCGCGCTGCCCGCATACACCTCATCGTTGCCCGCATTCGCGAACCAGAAGATGCGAGTGTGCTCGAGGAACCGGCCCACGATAGATCGCACGCGGATGCGTTCGCTCATCCCGGCGACGCCCGGTCGCAGCGAACACATCCCGCGCACGATCAGGTCGATCTCGACGCCCGCGTTTGAAGCCGCATACAGCGCCTCCACCGTTTTCTGGTCGAGCAAGGCGTTCATCTTCGCGACAATCCGCGCGGGCTTGCCGGCGCGCGCGTGTTCCGCTTCGCGGTCGATGAGGCGGAGCGTATCTTCAGCCAGCGTGATGGGCGCGACCAGTAGCGGACGGTACGCGTCGGCCTCGGTCTCCCAGTCCGCCGTGAGATAGCGAAACACGCGCTGCACGGCTTCCGTAATCTTGGGCCGGGACGTGAGCAGGCTAAGGTCGGTGTAGAACCGCGCCGTCTCGGGATTGTAGTTTCCGGTGCCGAGGTGGGCATAGCGCCGCAACACGCCGTCCGGATCGCGACGCACCAGCAGCGCCAGCTTGCAGTGTGTCTTAAGCCCGAAGATGCCGTGGAACACCTGCACCCCGGCGTCTTCCAGTTCGCGCGCCCAGCGAATGTTCGAGTCCTCGTCGAATCGCGCCATCAACTCGATCACCACCGTCACGTCCTTGCTCTGCGCCGCTTCGGTGAGCGCGCGAAACATCGAAGAGTCCGCGCTGGTGCGGTACAGCGTCTGCTTCATCGACACGACCTCCGGGTCGTTCGCCCCCGCTTCGATAAATCCTTCGATGGCCCCGTAGCTGTCGAACGGATGATGCAACAGAATGTCGCGATTGCGAAGGTCCTCGAAGATGTCCTTCGCGCCGCCGAGCGGTCTGTACTCGCGCCCGCTGAACTCGGGAAACTTCAACTCCGGCTGCTTCACTTCTGTGTACAGGTTCATCAGGCGCGAAAGATTGACGGGGGCGTCGGTGCGAAAGACCTGCCACGGCTCCAGCTCGAAGTTCACTCTCAGGCGCTCGACGATCTCATCGGCGGCCGAGGTGTCGATTTGCAAGCGCACCGCGTCGCCCTTGCGGCGGTTATGCAGCTCCGACCGCACGCTCTCCAGCACCGAGCGGCTTTCCTCCTCCTGCATGTAGAGATTGCTGTTGCGCGTGACTCGAAAAGCGCCGCGGCTGAGCACCCGGTAGCCGCGAAACATGCGCTCCGCGTGGGCCTCGATCAGCTCGTCGAGAAACATGAAGCCGCAATCGCCGCCGCGCGTCGGCAACGCGATCAGCCGCGGCAACGAACGCGGAACGGTGATCACGCCGAGCGATGTCGCGGCCCGCGCGCTTCCGGCAGGCTTGCGTTTGTGACGCAGTAGCAGCGCCAGACACAATGCTTTGTTCAAGACGCGCGGAAACGGATGCGAAGGGTCGATCGTCACCGGCGTCAGCAGCGGGTCGACCTGATCGTTGTAAAAACGTTCGGCAAAAAGCCGCTCTTGTTTGGACAAGCTTTTCCAGCGCCGCAGGTGGATCTTCGCGGTCTTGAGCGCGGGCAGAAGTTGATCGTTCCAGCACGCGTCCTGCGCTTCGGCAAAACGATGCAGCCGGTCACGAATGCTTTGCAAACGCTGCGCCAGCGTGAGGCCGCCTTCGTCGGGGCGTTGCGGAAGCCCCTCTTCTTCTTCCATGCGCTGCAACTCGCCGGCGATGCGGATCTCCAGAAACTCGTCGAGGTTGCTGGCCGTAATGGCCAGAAACTTGACGCGCTCCAGCAGCGGGTTCGTGGGGTCGGCGGCCTCTTCGAGCACGCGCTCATTGAAGCGCAGCCAACTCTCGTCGCGATTGAAGTAGCGATGCGGCGCGGGCGCAACGTTTGCGGCTGCGCTCGGCCGCTTCTTCGGTGCGCTCTCGATATGCGCCCGCTTCCTCGGCGTGCTCTTGGCCGAGGATTTTCGGGGCGACGAGTGTTTGGGCGACGATTGCTTGATTGCAGTCATACTTTCTTCAAGCCTATTGCAGTCGCATCGAATCGTGTGTGAATTTCCGGGCGCTCCACGCCGCTGCCATCCCATTTCCACGCGGACCGTTTCTTCTGATAAACTTGGTTCTGTCGTGGGCGAGAACGTGGCTGTTCGAGCCTGACGAATGATGGAGGACGGGCGCAAGCGCTCCTTCCATGTGACTTCGACCTTCGCGGGTTGAAACTACGTCTTGGGGACGTAGCTCAGTTGGTTAGAGCGCTGCCCTGTCACGGCAGAGGTCGCGGGTTCGAGCCCCGTCGTCCCCGCCATACATCCTAAAGAACTTAGGAGTGTATGGAGACAGAAGTGACAACCTAATCCGGGTTCGATATGGGTGCGATAAGAACCCTATCGAGCAATTTGAGGGTGTACTACCCTCGTTGTTTCACCCAGATTCGGAACCATCATCCTTACAACCTTGCTCTGTGCAGCCCGCTTATGCGAGTTCACTGCCTGTGTATATACGTCCAGTGTGAGGTCGGTCTGGCTGTTACGGCCTTTTGTGCCGAGTTCTACTTCACGCTCAAAAAAACCATCCACAAGGTCTGCTTGTACATATTCGGGGGCTGAGTCGAGCACTCTGCGAACGGACGCTGGGAAGTCAGAGCCTGCATTTGCCCAGGCGATAGCAAGTTCTTGAGCCGAATATCCCGCTTTCCAATGCAGTTCCTGCTTGGCTAAGTGTGGAATCACATCTTCTGGCTGCGTCAGTGGTACATAAAGATGACGAATCATTAAGCTCCCTTGTACATGCACGCAAACTGTCTCTCTCATGCTATCGAGTGAACGCACGAATACCCAAGTAAATAGCCTCGCCGACAGGATCTACCTACTCTATCAAGGGAGAAAGTGTCCTCCCTGTCTCCGGCCCTTCGATCCTCCGCCACCAACCTCTGCGGGGAGGTCTACCCTCCCCGCAACGCTCCTCCGCCAAGAACAACAGCCAAAACGCTGAGGGCTGCGCCCTGGCGCGGCGCAAGGGGTTTCCCCATAATTTTCGTTCCGAAAATCACTCGCTGACGCTCGCCCTCCGCTGTGCTCCCGGTGGGAGATACCCCTCCCCATTGCGCCTTGTCGCCCTGCTTAACTTCTTTCCGCTTATTGCGGCATGTACGCACATGCCGCAGGGCATGAAAAAGCAAAGGCAAAAGCCACAAGGAGGAATCACCCATGAACACCGCAACCGTCGCAACCACAGCCAACGTCACCCCGTTTACCCAAAACCTCACGCAACGGCAACCCAAACAACAGACCTCGAAAGAGGTCATCGCAGCCAATATCCAAGCCCTCATCGAGCAGTTGGAGCAGGGACACAGCGAAAGTCTAACCGCCTACCTCACCGCGATGGGCAGGTTTCACAATTACAGCTTTGGCAACATTCTGGAGATAGCACGGCAGAAGCCGGACGCATCCCGCGTTGCCGGAATGTACGCATGGAACCAGCTTGGCCGCAAGGTCAAGAAGGGTGAGAAGGGCATCCGCATTCTCGCTCCCGTTATCGGCATCCGCAGGAAGAAAGATGAAGAAGCCGAGAAGGACATCCGCACTCAGAATCACGCTGTCTTGGTAGGCTTCCGTTCGGCCTATGTCTTCGATGTCAGCCAAACCGAAGGCGCAGAACTTCCCGAACTGTCCGAGTGCGTGCAGGGCAGTGTGGGCGAGTACCGCAAACGCTTGATTGATTTCGTGATTGCTCAGGGTATCTC
>JALYTE010000100.1 GCA_030854435.1 Acidobacteriota bacterium
TCACGAAGGCGGATCCCGACCGGGACTTCATTCGCCTGGGAGACGACTTCTGGCCGGCGACAACTATCTTGGCCGGTTGACGACAATTATCTTGGCCGGTTGAGAACCTAGGCCGGACGGTCCTGGAGCGGGCCCGCGAACGGTCGACCGCGAGGTCGAACGGGCACGGAATGGCCGGCAAAAGGATCAGCGATTTTCAAGTGCTCAAGTACAAGGCGCAGCGCCGAACACAACGTCAGGCGGCTGCGGCCGCGAGGGCGGGCATCAGTGAGCGCAGTGCTCGCCGCATCGAGTCCCTCGAGGCTTTGCCATCTCAGCGCCCACCGCGGCCCTGGCGCACGCGCCAGGATCCGCTTGCGGAGGTTTGGGAGACCGAACTGCTGCCGCTGTTGCAGGCCAGTCCCAACCTGAGCGGCGTCACGCTGTTCGAAGAGCTCCAGCGCCGCTATCCGGGAGTTTACGGCGACGGTACGCTGCGTACGCTGCAGCGCCGTGTCCGGCATTGGCGTGCAACGCACGGTGGCGAACGCGAAGTCTTCTTCGCCCAGGAACATCCGCCCGGTCGTCAAGGCCTTTCAGACTTCACCAACGCTAACGATTTGGGTATCACGATCGGCGGCGAGCCCTTCCCACATCTGCTGTATCAGTTTGCGCTGGCGTGTTCGGGATGGCGTGCCGCGGAGGTCGTCGAGGGCGGCGAGAGTTTCACCGCGCTCTCAACGGGCCTGCAAAGCGCGCTGTGGGAGCTCGGCGGTGCTCCCGAAGAGCACCGTAGCGACAGCCTCTCGGCGGCGTTCAAGAACCTCCCCGATCTGGAAAAACGTGAGTGGACCGCGCGCTATGCCGCGTTGTGTGCGCATTACGGGATGCGCCCTACCCGCAACAATCCCGGCGAATCCCACGAGAACGGCAGCATCGAATCACGCAATGCATCGCTCAAAACCGCGCTGCGGCAGGCATTGCTGCTGCGCGGTACCAGCGATTTCAACGACCGCCCGGCTTACGCGGCCTTTGTCCGCAGCGTCGTCGTGCGCATGAACGTACGTGTGCAGAAACCGTTAGCAGTCGAGCGTGCGCTGTTGCGGCCACTTCCGCCGCGCCGTACCGCTGAGTTTGACGAGCTGCCCGCCCGTGTGACCAAATTCGGCATTTTCACCGTCAAGAGCGAACAATACAGCGTGCCGAGCCGGCTGGTCGGCCATCGTCTCGGCGTGCGGGTGTACCCCGACCGCGTCGCGTGCTATCTCGGTGGAGAGCAGGTCTTTGAATGTCCACGCGCCGTCCGCGACAGCGGTCAGCGTTATGCAAGACGCATCGATTATCGCCATCTCGTTGAGAACCTCAAGCGCAAGCCAGCGGCCTTTGCGCGTTGGGTTTTCCGCGACGACGCCTTTCCACGAACGATCTATCGGCAAACATGGGACACCTTGAGCGCAGCACTTCCCGAACGTCAAGCGTGCAAGATCATGGTCGGCGTTCTGGCCCTGGCTGCCGACGGGCACGAGGCCACCCTCGCTAACGAGCTGGAACACCTGCATGCGCGCCACGAACTGCCAGATGTCGATGCGCTTACCAAGCGGCTTGCCCCTCGACGTAGCGAGGTTCCGAACCTCGAGGTTGCGCTGCCGCCTCTGAGGACCTACGACGCGCTGTTGGAAACGGCATCATGAGCGGCGTCCGGCTCAACGCCGATGGCCGTTTGGGGTTCATCCTCACCGAGTTACGCTTGCCGACCATCCGAGGACTCGCCGCCGAGTTGTGCGATCAATCGGATCGCGAAGGTTGGCCGGCGCGACAACTGCTGGAACGATTGTTCGAGCACGAAATGGCCGACCGCGAAATGCGCCGTTACGAACGCCATCGTGCAGCATCCGGCCTGAGTCCCGACAAGCGGCTTTCCGGCTTCGACTTCTCCGTCGTGCCGACGATTTCGCGCGCACGCATCATGGCGCTCGGTGAAGGGCACGAATGGCTCGATCGCGGCGTCAACTTGCTCGCCTTTGGGCCACCAGGAAGTGGCAAAAGCCACCTGCTCAGCGGCATCGGGCATGCACTCATCGACGCCGGCAAGCGCGTGCTGTTCACCCGTTGCAGCGACTTGGTGCAACGGCTTCAAGCGGCGCGACGCGATCTGCGCATGCCGCAAGAACTGGCCAAGCTCGATCGGTTCGACCTGCTCATTCTCGACGACCTTAGCTACGTGCGACGCGACCAAGCCGAGACCTCGGTGCTCTTCGAACTCATCTCGGAGCGCTACGAGCGAAAAAGCATCGCCATCACGGCGAACACGCCCTTCTCGCAATGGAACGAGATTTTCTTCGATCCCGCCATGACGCTGGCCGCTATCGATCGGCTCGTTCACCACGCGACGATTCTCGAAATGAACGCGGAAAGCTACCGCAGACGCAACGCCGAGCAAGAACGGAAGCGCCAAACTTCAAAAAAATGACACGCCGCCAAGCTGGGG
>JALYTE010000125.1 GCA_030854435.1 Acidobacteriota bacterium
ATAGACGGCTTCGAGACCGTGGATTCGAACTGACCCACTACCAGGCGGTCAATACCAACCTGACTCAACTTGCCCCACGTCACCGAGCGTCGCAGAATTATGGCTTATAGCAGGGCCAATCTAGCTCAACCGCGCCTACAAAATCTCTGGCCCCAACAAATCCTCCACCGTCTCCCGCCGCCGCACCAACCGCGCCTTTCCAGCCTCCACCAACACCTCCGCCGGCCTCACCCGCGTGTTGTAATGCGACGCCAGCGACATCCCATAAGCCCCCGCATCCAACAACACCACCAACTCCCCCGCACGCACTTCCGCAATCTCCCGGTCGCGCGCAAAAAAATCCCCCGTCTCGCACACCGGCCCCACAATATCCGCAACCACATTTCCACGCGAACCCCGCACCACCGGCCATATCTCATGGTGCGCCTGATACAGCGCCGGGCGAATCAAATCGTTCATCCCCGCGTCCGCTATCACAAAGTTTTTCGTTCCGTTTTGCTTCACATATAGCACTCGCGTCAGCAGCGCCCCCGCCTGAGCGACCAGAAACCGCCCCGGCTCCAGCAGCAGATGCGCCCCTAGCCCACGGCTCGCCGTCATCAAGGCCGCGGCATACGTTCGCGCGCTCGCCGCAACGTCGAACTCCGCCGCTCCATACTCAATCCCCAGCCCGCCACCGGCGTCGATGGTGCGAATATCCATGCCGTCCGCGCGCAGTTCCTCCACCAGCTTTCCCACCCGCTCCACCGAAGTCGCAAACGGCTCAACGCTGCGAATCTGCGAACCGATATGCACGCTCACCCCGGCAGGTTCAACCCCGTTCAACTTCACGGCCCGCCGGTAAACCGCCCGCGCCTTCTCAATCGCAATCCCAAATTTATGCTCCCGCAACCCCGTCGAAATATAAGGATGCGTTTCCGCGAAAACATCCGGATTTACGCGCAGCGCAATCCGCGCCGTCTTCCCTTTCAGCGTCGCCCGCGAAGCCAGCACCTCAAGCTCCGCTTCGCTCTCCACATTGAACAGCAGAATCCCGGCGTCAAGCGCCCGGTCCATCTCCCAAACCTGCTTCCCCACGCCCGAAAAAACCACCCGCCCCAGCGCTTCAGGGCACGCCCGCCGAACCCGCTCCAACTCCCCACCCGAAACAATATCGAACCCGCACCCCAACCCCGCCAACATTCGCAAAATCGCCAGCGAAGAGTTCGCCTTCACCGCATAGCAAATCGTATGCGGGACCGCCGCCAGTTCCTCTTGTAGCAATTTCGCGCGATACGCAATCGCGTCCGCCGAGTACACATACAGCGGCGTCCCAAACTCCTCCGCCAGCGCCGTCAAGTCCGCGCCCGCACACCTCAGGCGGTCGCCCTCATACACAAACGGTCGCGGCGACCCCGTCCCGCTCACGCTACCGGTGTACTCCCCGCCGCGCTTCCAGCAGTATTCGGAGGATAGCTCGGCGGATAGCTCGGCGGTGGCGGCGATGCGACGTAAAAATACGGCTCATTCGGCATCACGATCCACGCAGCGATATACAGAAGCAGCATCAGGCCATGAGTAAAGAAGAACAGCAACACGGTCAGCAGCCGTACCAGCACCGGACTCCAATCGTAGTGCTCCGCAAACCCCGCGCACACTCCTCCGATCATCCGGCCATACCGCGGGCGCGTCAGCCGGTCGCCATAGTGACCCCACGCCCTGGCCTGCATCGGCCGGCCGCAATGGCTACAAAACCGCGCGTCCGGATTCATCTGTTGCCTACACGCTTCACAGAACATTTCGCCCTCCCGAAACCACATTGTGTCATACGACCAACCCCCGACCTTTGTTCCCCCGTCCGAATCAAACACGAATCGGGGTGCCCGCATGTCCCGCTTTTGGGACATGGGTTTTCGCAGCCGAACAAACACCTCACTTCCCGCTATACGCGTTCCTCAAATACTTCCTCGCCGCGTCCGCCTGCGACTGGTCCCCCCCGCCCGCCGAAGCCATCTGATACATCCTCACCGCCTGCCCGCGATCATGCAGCAAATCGAACATCTCTCCCGCATTCAACTGCGCGCGTTTCCTCAACCAATCGCTGCAATTCGGTTGTTCAGCCGCCTGCACATAATTCGCCGCAGCGTCCTTGATATCGTTCTGCCCGCGCTGCGTATCGGCCAACCCAAAATACGCCATTTGCAACCGCGGGTCGACGAAGTATCCCTTCTTCCCCGCGTCCCCTAACACCGCCTCATACTCGCGAATCGCGGCCTGCCCCTGCCCCGAATCCTTCAACAGGTTCGCCACTTCCAGACGAAACAAATAATCGTGCGGATACTGTTCCGCCAATCCCCGCTCCACCGCCAACGCCTCCGCATAGCGAGCATCGTGGCGCAAAAACAGCGACAGCGCGGTGCGCGACTCGACCCCCGTCACCACGCCATGCGCCGCCGAATCCCGCAACAAATTCAACCCCAGTTCCTTCGATCCGCTCACTCCCACGATGCCCACGATGATCCGCAAAAATCGCGGCAAACTCGCCACCGCGAACTGCTGTATCCCCACCGCCATCTTCGCGTCCGCATACAACGGGTCGATCTTCAACGCCGCTTCGCTATCGTTGCGCGCCTGCAATCCCTGCCGCGCCGCGCTCGCGAAAGAATGGTCGGCGAGCGTGATGAAAGCCGCATGCATCCCCTTCGCATACCCGCGCTCAAAATACGCGTTCTTGTCGTTCGGGTTCTGCTTGATCCGCTGGTCGCACATCCCGACCACCTTGCTGGTCAGCCCCTCGATCGTTGCCCGCACCTCTGGAGGGATCCGCACATCGCGCTTGGTCGACAAAAAACTGTCATGCGCATAGTAGGTCGTGTCCAACAAGTCCTGATGGTAAAGCTCGCGAAAAATCGTCCCCATCAGCATGTAATCCCACGCCATGGGCTCCTGCGGATGGGCCTTCGTCACCTCGTCGAACAGGCGCAGCGCGCCGTCGTAGTCCAGGTTGTAGAAATGCTCATACGCCGCGCGCACCGTCGGATCGAGGTTCAGCGGATCGGTATGCGCCGCTGCCTGCGCCACGCTCCTTGCACCGGACAGCAACATCAGCAGCGCCACCCCGGCCACCATCCACATACCGCATCGAGAACTCTTCACCAAAACCCCCGCGCCAGTTCCGCTCGCGCAAATACACTATATTCCTCACAGAGAGTACGGGCAGAGTCCGGCCCCGGAGACCCTCCACATGACGCGCATCGAGTTGCTGACGATCCTCATCGGCCAGGCCCGCGCCAACGGCTTCGAGTTCCGCAAGTGGTTCACCACCGGCCTGCGCCTGCCCTGGCAGGACCAGAAATCCGCGCTCGCCGTCCTCGAAACCGAGCGCCGCTACTACGCCCTGCTCTTCAATCACGAATTCGCCCAATCGTTCTGGAAGGGTGGCGAGACCATCACCTTCCAGGTCCCCGAGAATCGTTTCAGGCGCATCATGCCCGACGGCTCCACCCGCACCGTCGAGCGCAAACCCTTCATGCGCCGCAGCGGGCGTCCCAACGCCTGGCGCTATCACCTCCGCGAAATGGCGCTCGCCGAAGAACCGCTGCGCTACATGCGCAGATATCTGCATGTCGAGGAAGAACCCGACGACGACTTCGAGGCCCCCGTCGATCCTTCCGCAAAGCCAAAACCTCCGTCTCCAACCGCCGCGCAGAAGACCCTCGAGCTCGCCCGCAAGGCCGCCGAGCGCCGCGCCCTGGCGGTCGCCGCCCTTCCCCAAATGCCCATCACCCGCACCTCCAAACGCGGCGCCCGCCTCCCCGGCGCCCGCTAACGCGCCGACGCCAACTCATGCAACGCCCGCTGCGACGCCTTAAGTTGTTTCGGAATCGGGTCGAGCTTCAGCACCTCCGCATAGTGCTCCTTGGCCTCGTCGCGCTTGCCCAACTTGCGCGCCGCCTCCGCCAACGCAAAGTGCGCGTTCGGGTCGGTCGGCTGGTACTGCACTGCGTCCTTCGCGCGCAGATACGCGGCGTTATAGTTGCCCACGCCCTGATAAAACTCCGCAACATTCAAGTCGTTGGCCTCGCGCGACTCTGGGGTCTCCGGATTCAACTTCGGCAACCTCTTCCGCCGGCTCGGAACGGCCTTCGTAGCGTCCCCACTGCTGCCCGCATCGGCCAGCGGCCCTGCGTCATCGGGCGCTTCGCCCGAACTGTCTGAACTCGAACTGCTCGAACTCGAACTGCTCGCCCCCGCAACGTCCGGGTCCCCCGGATACGCTGGCGGAGTCTTGGAAGCCCCTGCTCCCGAAGCCTCAGGATCTCCCGGATACGCGGGCAGCGGCACCTTCGGAGTCTTCACCCGCGAACTCGCATCGGTCGGCGCATCCGGCACCGCATCCGCAGGCTTGTCCGCCGCTGAAGGCTCTTCGCCCGGAAACGGAAACCGTTGCGCGCTATTCTTTGTCGGAGCCTGGGCCGGAACAGCCGAACAACCCGCTGCGCTCTTCGCCGAATCGGCACAAGGCACTGATGCGCCCGGAGCCGTAGCCTGCCCATGCGCTGCCACACCTACAGCCAGCAAGCCCACCGCCCACACCTGTCCCACCGCTCGAACTCGCATCCTCATCTCCTCCATTAGACGCCACTCCGGTCTATCGGGATAAAACGCTCATCATCTCGACCGAAGTCTTCGCGCACTTTGCCCCTCAACCATTGTCATCTCGACCGGAGTCTTCGCGCACTTTGCGAAGACGCAGTGGAGAGATCGCAGCATTGGCCTTCCTCCGCGCTCTCCGCCGCTCGTTATTGCCTTTGCTCTTGCTTTTCTTTCTGTCATTCCCGAAGGGAACCTGCTGTTCTCCCCGGGCCGCAACCCTGATTGTCATCTCGACCGGAGTCTTCGCGCACTTTGCGACGACGCAGTGGAGAGATCCAGCATTTCAGAATGCCAACCCACCTCCAAAGACCGCCGCTGCTATACTCACTCCCCAGCATGTCCCCCACTGCAAACTCCCCCCGACTCCTCATCCGGTCCTCCGCCATCCACGCCGCCGGCTGCTACACGCTCGACCCCATCCGCCGCGGCGCGCGCGTCATCGAGTACGACGGCCCCCGCCTCTCCAAACGCGCCGCCGACGACCGCTACGCCGACCGCGACATCACCTACCTCTTCGGTGTCGGCGACACGGGCACCGTCATCGACGGCTTCTGCACGGCCATGTTCCTCAACCACTCCTGCGACCCCAACTGCGAAACCGTGCAGGCCAACGACCGCATCTTCATCCAGGCCACGCGCGACATCGCCGCCGGCGAAGAGTTGGTCTACGAGTACAACCTCTACGACTCCGACGACGACAACGCCGACTGCCACTGCGGCGCCCCCCACTGCCGCGGCACCATGTTCTCCGACGCCGAAGTAGCCCGCCGCGCGAAGATCGCCAAACGCAATGCTTCCAAAGGATATGCAACATGATGATCGAAACGACGTTTGCAATCTCTGAACCAGAGTTCGCCGAAGCCCAGAAAATGTGGTGCCCGGCCGTGGTCAAAAAGCTACCCGGTCGCATACCCTATCTGACAATCATCTTTTCTCTTGCTGCTTTGATAGGGTGGACGCTACATAACTCGCCAGTCGGCTATCAGCTTGCAATCGGCTTCTTTCTTATTGCACTGGTCGTCGTGTCCAAGTGGAGGAAAAAAGCGATCACAAAATATCAATACTCGCTTAACGCTGAGCGTTACAAGGAAGTAAGGGCCAAGATCGACGACAGTGGCTACTTCGATCACAGACCGGATGAGAGCAATTCGTGGCTTGCGTGGTCGTTGATTACGGGTTGGTTGGAAGGAAAAACAGTCTTTGTCTTGGGGATGAACCTAAATTTCATTACGATCCCGAAGCGAGCACTTTCCTCTGAGCAACAGGACGAACTGCGCGCAACATTGAGAGCTCGCTTCAATCCCGTTTCGTAAAAACGTGGCGAGCCACCACGCCTTCGGGCGAGGCCATCGACATCGCCGATGTCCTGCGAAGTTCTAGCCCGCAAATACCGGCCTCGGCTAGTTGCCGCCGTGATGCAACATCCGTAAACTAATTTATGTGGGATCGAGAACCTTCGACGGCGTGTGGTTCACCAGCTACTCGCATGACCACGAGCCGCTGTATGTTCACGGCCAGGTAGGCTGAATTGAAG
>JALYTE010000102.1 GCA_030854435.1 Acidobacteriota bacterium
CTTTTTGGATGGGCTCGAAGAGCGGAAGCAGGTATTCGTGGGGGAAGTGCCGACGAACTTTCATGGCTGGGTGATCCAGCCCCGCGTGCTGCGCAACGGTCCGTCGCCGCGTCGGGGCCGCAAGAAAAAGTATCCGCGGCTGGCGCGTGGCCGACCGTCGAGCGAAGTGCAAAACCTGGTGCGTTATTCGCCCGTCTTCCGCAAGCAGAAATGGCAGCGTTATCGCATCAAGGACACGGAACGCGGCCCCGAAGTCTGGGAAGTGAAATGGGCCGTGTTCTGGCGGAAGGGGAGCAACGGTCTGCCGGGGCGTCGGCACGGTTTGATCGCGGCACGCAACGTGTTGACGGGGGAAGTGAAATACTTCCTGTCGAACCGCGTGCCGGGCGAGCGCGGCATCACCCTGCGGTGGCTGCTGCGTGTGGCCTTTGGCCGCTGGTCGGTGGAGAGCTGTTTTCGCCAGGCCAAGGAGGAACTGGGATTGGACCATTACGAAGTCCGCGGCTGGCGTTGCCTGCACCGCCACTTCTACCTGACGCAGCTGAGCCATTTGTTCTGCGCCCGCATGCGACAGAAATTCGACGCAGAGACGCCGCGCGACGACCCGCTGGAACATCTGACGATGGAACAAGTCCGGCGAGCCATGACCGCCTGGTTGGAGGCCGCGGCGGGGCGACTCGGCAAGGCCGAACGCTTGCAATCCGAGTTAGACAAACAGCAATACCATCAGCGCCGCAATGCCCAAGCACGGCGGTCCCACACGAAAACGCGCCGGGCACGCTTGAAATCCCTGGGCATCGACGCCGACCGCATCAAGTCTTGTCATCCGCGATCGTCCACGACCTGATCTGCTATGCTGTACTCAGACTTACATCATCACCGCAGAAAAAGTGGCGCTGTCCAACTAGCACCAAACGGTTTTACGGGCTGTAACGCTTAACTTCCAGTCCTTACGGACTACAATTCTCCCTGCCTGGATTTTGGGGAGGATTTCGCATGTCTGTCACGGACGGCACTTACGCACAATGGCTTTCTCAAGCTCGGATTGCCGAAGAGCGACTGACGACCGAGCAACGCGGGTTGTTGCTGGCGGCCTTGGCCTTCCGGCAACGCTGCGGCGACGATTACTACTCCAACCGCGTGCTCAGCCATTTCCTGCTCCACTGCGACTCGGGACTCAAGGTCGCTCAAATCGCCCGCTTGGTCGGCATCAGCCGACCCACGGCCTCGCACCAGCAAGGGATTTCTTCCAAACAGGCGATTCAGGCGGCGCACCACCGCATGGCCGGTCGGTCCCACGGCAAGCTGCTGCCCCGCTATGCCGGGCCCATCGCCGAGTTCATCCTGACCCATCCCGACGCCACGCGTTACGACACGCTCGACTTCATCGAGCGTACCTGGGGCGTGCGCGTCTCCACGGTGGCCTTGCACCACTTTGGCAAGAAGTTCGGCCTCGATCGCGCCACGCGGGCCGAGGCGAAGGTTCCCCGGCCGAGCGCCGAGCGCCCGCCCGCCGAGCCGCGTCCGGTCGAAATCGCTCCGCCGAGTCAGCCGGTGCCGCTGCCACCTCCCCCTTTTTCTCGACGCGGACGCAATACGCGGGGGCGTTCCTCTTGATGCCGTCCGCCTTGGACTGGTTGACCACGGCCGAGCAATGTTTCGCGGATGAAACCGGCATCTTGCGGCAGGGCCTGTTGACGAGCATTTTCTCCTTGGTGGTGGGCATGGAGCGCGTCTTCCATCTGGACGAGATGGCAGACCCCGGCTTCGCCCGGCTCTGCGGCGGCCGCCGCTGTCCGTCGCGCTACACGGTCGGCGGCTGGCGCCGGCACCTGAGCTGGCACGAGGTCGATGCCTTCTGTCGGCGCACCTGCCCGTGGCACTTGCTCCGCAACGAAGACGCCCTGGTGAGTTTCGACGAGCACACCATCCCGCGTTGGACCAAGAAATTCCACATCGGCAAGGGCTACGTCACCACGCGCAACAAGTACATGCGCTGCGAGAAACTGTTCACCGGCTACGACATCGGCAGCGGTCGTTTCCTGTGCGTGCGCGGCACGCCGGGGAACGTAAACTTGCAAGAGTTGGCGGTACCACTGCTGCGCCAGGTGTTGGCACAGGGCCGGCCGCACAGCTTGCACGCCCTGTTCGATGCCGGCGCGGCCAAGTCGGACGCCGGCGTGCGCGCGTTGTGGGAGCTGGCCGCGCAACACCGCCACCTGGATGTCACCCTGCGCGCCTGTCGCTACCCGCACCGTATGCGCGCCTGGAAGCAATTGCCCAGCGGCCTGTTCGTGTCGATCACGGACCCGGGCGTCTGCGCGGGCGCCCCGCCCAAGGAGGTCCGCCTGGCCGAAACCCAAACCGTGCTCAAGGACGAGGACCCGGAGCAGGCGGTCCGCACCATCGTCTGCCGGGAGGTCCGACCGGGTCCGAAGAAAGATCGCTGGCACCCGCTGTACTCGACCAGCGCCGTCGCACCGGAGTTGCTGTTGCCGATCTTCCGCGCCCGGCAAAACCACGAGCAAGGCCATCGCGTGGAGGTGCATGACCTGTTGGCGGATGCGGTGCCATGCGGTTACGACAAGGAAAGCCCGGACCGGAAGCGACCGCGGTTTCATCGTGGTCCGTTGCAAATGATGGGCTGGTTGGTGGCGTTGGCGTACAACGCCGTAGCCGACCTGGCGGAGGCGCTGGGGCAGGACCATGTCGGAGAACACGTGCAGACGCTACGGCGGAAGTTCTTCGACCGGCCGGGTCAGTTGTACGAAACGCCAGAGGCCTTGATCGTTTACCTGGACCCCTTTCGGGGTCAGGACGAGTTGCTGCCCGTGATCGACAAGTTGAATGCGGGCAATCATCGTTTGCCTTGGTTAGACAACCGTCGCCTGGTGATGTCGTTGACGCCGACCGGCCACACTCGCGGCGGACCGTAGCGTATCATTGTTAAGCGCTACAGCCTGAAAAACCGTTTGGTGCTAGTACCCATCAATTTCTTGCCCTTCCAAGACGCTGGGGGTTGAACCGGAGGCTTGCCTTGATACCCGTGCTTGAAGAAATAGTTGACCGCCTCAACTACCGAGAAGCGAAACGGCTCGTGATACGTTGACCCAGCTTCATCGGTTGCTTGCGACCACAAAGCACCAATCTCTGCATTAGTC
>JALYTE010000213.1 GCA_030854435.1 Acidobacteriota bacterium
CTTCAACCTCTACGACAAGGCCTGGCCCATGCGCACCCGCGCCTACCAGTATCCGCCCGCCAAGTTCGTCTTCGGCGAACCGGGGCGCACGGGCATGGCCATCAACTCCATCGTGAGCGCGGGCTCCATCGTTTCAGGCGCGGTGGTACGCAACTCCGTGCTCTCGCACGACGTGCGCATCAACAGCTACGCGGACATCGACTCCAGCGTCATCTTTTCGCACGTCAACATCGGCCGTCACTGCCGCATTCGCCATGCCATCATCGACCGCGACTGCCACATTCCCGACGGCACGGTCATCGGCTACGACCCCGCCGAGGACAAGAAAAATTACTTCGTTTCCGAAAGCGGATTGACGGTCGTCACGCGCGACTACTCGGTCTACGAGAACCCCGTCTCGCCGGAGTTCCTGAGCGAGAGCGAAGGCTGGTAGGAGCAGAGTGAAGAGGAAAGAGTGAAGAGGAAAGAGAAAGAACCTTTGTTTTTATCTCTACGCTCCTTCACTCTGCCCTCTTCACTCTTCACTCTTTCCTCTTCACTCTTCTTCACCTTCTCCCGAACCGATAAACCACTCCCGTCGAAATCGCAAAAAACTCCCGCGTCTCCGTTCCGAAGTGCTCGAAGATCAGGTCCGGCTGCAACCGTATCGCGATGTTGGCCGAGTAGTTGAAGTCGACGCTCGCGCCCACCGCGCCCCACGGACTCGTCTTGTTCGGATACAGCCCCACGCCGGTCGCCGAAATCGGACTGCCGCCGGGATAGTTCAGGATCGCGTGGTCGAATGTGCCATGCGTCGCGCCCGCAAGCGCATGGTAGTCGATGGCGGCGTAGCGGTTCTTTGGCCCGCGCCACTGCACGCCGCCGGCGAAGATGTTCTGCGTCACCACCACGCGGTTGTAGAACGGGTTGGGAAACAGCGGCGTCGTTCCCCCGGCAAAGCGATAGTCGGCGGCCACGCCCAGGTGCTCGCCCAGCCAGTACGTGGCCATGACTGCCGCGACGCCCATGTTGTAGCGGGTCGGAAGGTTCTGGCCCGCCTGCCCGTTCATGAAGCCGATGCCGCCGTAAACTTCATACTTGTTGTCATAGCTGGCGGCGCGGCTGGGCCCAATTCTGGCCGTGCGGCTGACCTGCGGACCCGTTGGCGCGGGCAGCGCGACCGGTGCTGGAGTTGGAGCCGGGGCCGGAGCGTCCTGCGCAAATGTTCCCGGCGCGACCGTCAGTACCGCCAGCAACGCCACGCCCAACCACCATACCGGAGTAGCTGCGCATACCGGAGTAGCAGCGGGCTTCAGCCCGCGGTAAAGGCCGCAAAAAGCGAAGGGCTTTAGCCCCGGAGTCAATTCTCTGAATTTCAATTCCAATTTCTTCGCGTGGAGCATCTTCCTCATTTGCAGGCGCGGGAGCGCATCTTTCTTTCTCTCTGTTCACTCACAGCCGTTAGACGGCGAGCGCTCCCCAAGGATATAACGTCCGCGTCCGCAGGAACGCGCGCCATCCTCCACGCATCCAATAATCCAGTCGCCCTGTTCGTATCGTTGCGACTATGTGGCCGTCACCGTGCATCGGATGCAGGCCCATCGTGCGACAATGGCTTAGGCCGTTCCCACCCGGTTGCGCGGCGACAGGAGAGAAAATTGTATGGGAGAACTATTCACACCGACACACCTCATCGTGGTGGGCATTGTCCTAGTTGTTTTGTTTGGAGGTCGCAAACTGCCCGAACTTGGCAAAGGCCTCGGTGAAGGATTGAAAGGCTTCAAGGAAGGCCTCAAGGGCATAACCGGCAACGAGCCTGACCCCACCACCAAGCCCGGCGAAACCGCCCACAACGTCACCCCCAAACCCGACGAGACCCCCAAGGTCTAGAGGTCTAGAGGCTAATCATCGCCACGGCCCCCACCGCGACCGCCATCCCCAACCACTGCCGCCGGGACAGCCGCTCGTGCAGCAGCCAGCCCGCCAACACAATCGTCGAGGCCGGATAGAGCGACGCCAGCACCGCCGCCACGTCCAGTCGTCCCATCCGCGTTGCCGCAATGAAGAACAGGTTGCCGCTGGTATCGAGCGCGCCCGCGCCCAGCGCCCACAGCATGGCCCTGTCGTTCATCGATGCGCCGCCCGTTGCGGAACGAGTGCCGCGCGACGCCAACACCAGAAACGCCAGCCCGCAAACGCCCAGGCTACCCACCCGCGCCGCCGCCATGGGCATGAAGATGCCCAGCGGATTCGCCATCCGCAGCGCGACGAAGTATACGCCAAAACCGATGCCCGCGACGACCGCCAGCATCACCGTTGACCTCGCCGCATGCTGCCGCGCGGGTCCCGCCGCGATCATCCAGATCGCGACCGCCGCCAGCAGAAAGCCGACAAACCGCAGCGTCGACGGAGCGCCTTCGACGCCGATCGACACCGCCGCCGGAATCGCCGCCGCCAGCAGCCCACTGACCGCCGCCGAAGCCCCCATCGCCCCGCGCGACAGCGCCAGATAGAAGCAGGTGATCGCCACGCCCCCGGAGCAACCCCCCAGCAGCGCCCACGCCAGCAGTCGGCCGTGCGGCATCGGCTCATGCCGCAGCAGCACGATCCCCACCAACACCGCGAAGCTGGAGACGTTCGACAGCATGACGACGCGCAGTGCAGCGCCGAGCTTGCTTGCGAGAGCGCTTTCCGCTGTCGCTCTTGCTTTTCTTTCTGCTGTTGCTCTTTCTTTTCGATCTGCTGTTGCTCTTGCTTGTCGATCTG
>JALYTE010000235.1 GCA_030854435.1 Acidobacteriota bacterium
GCGTTCCACAAATGAAGGCGCGGTCGGGACGTACATCCATGCTGGCGGCAAGATCGGCGTGCTGCTCGAACTCAACTGCGAAAGCGATTTCGTCGCGCGCACCGACGACTTCCAGGAGCTGCTCAAGGACGTTGCCATGCACATCGCCGCGGTCGATCCGCGCTACATTGCGAAGGACGAAGTGACTGCGGCCGACCTCGAGCGCGAGAAGGACATCTACCGCGCGCAAGGGATTGCTTCCGGCAAGCCCGAGGCGATCGTCGAGAAGATGCTGATCGGCAAGCTCTCGAAGTTCTACGAAGAGTTCTGCCTGCTGGAGCAGCCGTTCATCAAGGAGCAGTCGCTGACGATCGGTCAGTTGATCGCGCAGAAAATCGCCAAGTTGGGCGAGAACATCTCGGTGCGCCGCTTTGCGCGCTTCAAGATCGGCGAAGCCAACTCGACGCTGGCCACGGCCAAGGTCTCCACGCCGGAGGAAACAGCGGCGTAGCCCAGTATCGAAATGAGAAAGTAAATGGTCGGGACGACTAGATTCGAACTAGCGACCTCACCCACCCCAAGGGTGCGCTCTACCAGGCTGAGCCACGTCCCGACTTGCTGCGGATGCGCCGACCGCGAGGCCTGACGCTGGGGTAAGTTCAGTTTACACGAACACGAGGAGCGGCCTGCGCTAGTGCGTGGGCGCGACGAACTCCTTGGGCACGTCACCGCCCGAGCCGAAGAAAAATTCGTTCATCTGCTCGACCAGGAACTCCTGCGCTTCGCGTGTCCAGGGCTGTAGGCGGTATTCGTTGAGCAGCATCTTCTGACGCTCGATCCACTCGCCCCAAGCCTTCTGCGAGACGTTCTTGTAGATCTTCTGCCCGAAATCGGAGTCGAAGGGCGGCTCGTCCAGGCCTTCCATCTCGGCTTTGTACTTCGTGCAGAAAACCATGTGCGCCATCGGTGTGGTACTCCTTGCCTCCAGTTTACCTCTAACGAAGGTCTGATTAAGTCTTCTGCGCTCCGTACGGGCTAAAGCCCATCGGCTTCTTAATCCGTTTGCCGCGGGCTGACGCACGCTACTACTCCAGTAGTACGAACGTCTGGATTTGATCAGAGCATCTCTAAGCTCGCTCCTCAGAACCTTGCTTGTCAGAACCTCGCCCCTCCACAGCCACCGCCTTTCTATAATCCTGTGATGGCTCCATTGCACAAAGACGTAGCGCTCGACCGACCAATCGAAACTCTGCGCGAAGAACTGCGCCACCACGAGCACCTCTACTACGTGCTCGACGCGCCGGAGTGGACGGACGCGCAATACGACGCACGGATGAACGATCTGCGGCGGCTCGAAACCGAACATCCGGAGCGGGTCAGGCCCGACTCGCCCACGCAGCGCGTCGGCGGTAAGCCGAAGGAAGGGTTTGTGAAGGTCGCGCACTCGCGGCCCATGCTTTCGCTCGACAACGCCTACAACGAAGCCGAGTTGCGCGCTTGGGCCGAGCGCGTCGCGGGTGGTCTCGCGAGCACCGAAACTGTGCGGTACGTCTGCGAGTTGAAGCTCGACGGACTTTCGCTCGCGTTGCAATACGGACCGGGGAGCGGACATGAGGCGGTTCTGCTGAGCGGCATTACGCGCGGCGACGGCAGCATCGGCGAAGACGTTACGTCGAACGTTCGCACCATCCGCAGCGTGCCGTTGCACATCGGCGCGGCGAAACTGAAGTCCGCCAGTCTTCCGCAGCAGTTTGAGGTGCGCGGCGAAGTGGTGCTGCCGCAGAAGGCGTTTGAGAAAATGAACGCCGAACGCGAGGCCGCGGGGATGGCTCCCGCCGCCAATCCGCGCAACGCTGCCGCGGGGACCATCCGCACGCTGGAACCGAACATCGTCGCGCAACGCCGACTTGAGTTTTTCGCATATTTTTTGCTGCGCACTTCCGACAATGCGGGCGATCCGCTTTTGCCGGAGCAGAGCGCGGCGCTCGATGCTCTGCGCGACGCGGGGTTTCTGGTCAATCCAAACGCGCGTACGGTCGATTCGATCGACGCCGTGCTCACTTTCATCGCCGACGCCGAAGCCTTGCGCGAAACGCTGCCCTACGAGATCGACGGCGTGGTCATCAAGATCGACGCCGTTGCGCAGCAGCGCCGTCTCGGCTTTACGGGCAAGGCACCGCGTTGGGCCATCGCTTACAAGTTTCCCGCGCGCGCGGGCATTACCCAACTTCAAGACGTGTTGTTTCAGGTGGGCCGCACCGGAAAGGTGACGCCCGTGGCCGCGCTCGCTCCGATCTTTATCGGCGGGACGACGGTCGCGCGCGCCACATTGCACAACGCCGACGAGATCGCGCGGCTCGCCGTGCGCATTGGAGACTTCGTTTCTGTAGAGCGCGGCGGCGACGTCATTCCGAAGATCACCGAAGTCGTCGAAGACGCGCAGCATCCGCGCGGTATGCAGGAGATCGTCTTCCCCACTGCCTGTCCGGTATGTGGCAGTGCGTTGCAACGCGTCGAGGGAGAGGTGGATTGGCGTTGCGTCAACACATCGTGTCCGGCGCGCGTGCGCGAAGAGTTGCTGCACTGGGCCGCGCGCGGCGTGATGAACATCGAAGGCCTGGGCGAGTCGATGGTTTCGCAATTGCTCGGGCAAACGGACGTGGCACCGGAAGAAAATGCAGAGGTCTCTCCACTGCGCGATCGCGATGAAGCCACGATTGCTTCGGTCGAGATGACAAGCGTTGAGGGAGGAGCTTTTGCGGCGAAGGCACCGCTCATTCACAGCATTGCCGACCTCTACACGCTCACGCGCGAGCAGCTTCTTTCGCTTGATCGCGTCGGGGAGAAGACCGCCGATGCGCTTCTTGCACAGATCGAACGATCAAAGCGAGCAGCCATGTCCCGCGTGCTCTTCGGTCTTGGCGTCCGCTTCGTCGGCGAGCGCACCGCGACGTTGCTCGCAAGCCATTTCGGCAGTCTCGACACTCTCATCGCAGCGTCCGCCGAAGAACTCGAGCAGGTCAACGAAGTCGGTCCGCGCGTGGCTGAAGCGATTGTCGAGTTTTTCTCGGTCGCGAAAAACCGCGAGGTCGTCGAGCGCTTGCGAGCAGCGGGGCTGACGTTTACGGCTGAAAAGAAAATCGTTGGCACGACGCTCGTCGGACTCACCTTTGTGCTGACCGGAACGCTGCCCACGCTGACGCGCGACGAAGCCAAGGCGCGCATCGAAGCCGCTGGTGGCAAGGTCTCCGGTTCGGTCAGCAAGAAAACCAGCTTCGTCGTCGCAGGCGATGATGCCGGTTCGAAGCTGGATAAGGCCAAGCAACTCGGCGTGAAGACGCTTGACGAAGCTGGGTTGCTGGCGATGCTGGACGAGGCTTCCTGAAAGCTAGGGACTATGGATCGGGCCTTCAGCCCTTGTTTCTCAGCCCCCTGTCGACCTGGGGCTGCGCTCCAGGCTGGTATGACCCGCGCCTTCGGCGCTGAATACTTTGCGACTCGCTATACACCGTTGGACAATTGGGGCCAGAGTTCCGCACCGCATCAAGCGTTTTGAAAGCCAGCCAGCTTCATCGCGCGCGTAACTTCGGGGTTCTGCATGAACGTCGACCACACAAAACCCGTCCGAAAATTCTCCGCCATCAACGCGGAGATGCCGAGGTCGATGCCCAGCACGTCCTCGTCGTACCAGTTGGCGGCCGGATGGAAGGCGTCGTGAAAACCATAGCGGCCATAGGCATTTGCGCCGTACTTCGCTTTGAGTGAACGCAGCACGCGCAGGCAATCGCCGGGCAGGAATGGCAGTGAACCGGCAGCGGCGCACGGCACGACCGAGCCATCCACGGGGCCGATAAGCGGTGGACCGCCCCATGCTGTGTAGCCGTGCGGATAATCGGACGACGTGATGCCCCAGTAATCTTCTGTGTATCCGAGTTTGAGCGACAGACAAAAGGCCTTATGCGCGCGCGTCGCCGTGATCGAGTTCGCAAAGTAGTCGGCGTAGCGATCGCGTTTATAACGGAAGTCGAACCAGGCGTGCGAATATTGGTGCACGAACAGCGGGTCGGGTGCGGAAATATATTCGAATCCGTCGTAAATGACGTGCGGGCGCGTGAAGTTGTCCCACAGCGAAGGCGACACTGGGTGGGTCGGCGAGCCTATCGCAAGCAGATAGATCATCATCAACTCGCTGTAATGGTCCCACCGGTCCTTGAGGAACGCGCCATCACGAACGCCCATCGAAAACGTACTGCCTCCGTTGAGCATCCACGGCCAGTCGACGCGCTCATAGAGTTTGGTCGCGAGGTCCGTAATTTTCGCGTCGCGAAAGTGCGCCCGCGCGGTCAGCACGCCACAGAGCAGGATCGTGGTATCGATGGAAGAGATTTCGCTGTGTTCCGCAGGCTTGCCGTTGTGGATATCGTTGAAGTGCGAGAAGAAGCCGTGAGTGTGCGCGAGTTTATTGAGGTGGAAATCGAGCGTCGTGCGGACGCGCGCGACGATGGCATCGTTCGGAAAATAGTTGCGTCGGTCCGCGATGCACAGCGTGGACAGACCGAATCCGGTCGCGGCGATACTCGATAGCGAGTTGCGCGAGCTGAGTTTCCCGTTGGTATTGTTGGCGTAAGCGCGGTCGAGGACTTGTCCGTTCGCTGGGTCCGCCTGCTCCCAGAAAAAAAGCGCGGCGCGGCGCTCGATGTCGTCAAGCAGCGCATCGTCTACAGGTGCTAGAGCAGGCTGTGCCTTCACTGCGAGCGCCTGCGCGGCAGCGGTTCCTGCAATCAATTGCAGAGCCGATCGTCGCGAGAGATGAGAGGTCGGCATGGTCTTTAATATGGACGCTCTACACGCCCGCTCGTTACTTGCGAACGTGTTCGAGCTTGAGCAGCACCAGCCCCTGGGCGGGAATCGTGACTGTGAGTGTACCGTTCGCAAGGCTAACGTGCTCCGGCGGCGCGGCGGCCCCGGCTTTTCGGAGTTCGCGAATCTGCACGCGACTGGGGGTGGGCGGACGGCCCATCGCATCGAAGGCGCGCATCACATTGCCGTGGGTGCTGTCGACGCGATAGAGCGTGACGGCCGCGTTCTTCGCCTCACCGGCGAATGTGACCTCCATCGTTTTGCCAGGGCCAGGCCTCGCCGGCGGCGGAGTGTAATTTGCTCCCGTGCCTGTTGGAGGAGCGTAGTTCCACAGCGCGACGACCAGCGATCCATCGGCAGTTTTCGTGGCCAGCGCGGAGTCTGAATTGAGTTTCAAACGGCGTTCGCCGAGTTGGTGCAGCAGCGCAAAAATGTTGAACGTGGGCTTGGGAATCGAGTCCTCCGCGATCAAGCCGAAGCCGCCGTAGAACGGCGTCCGCACCACGCCCTGCTCTTCAAACACGTCCGAGAACGACCAGTAGCTCATGTTCTCGACCAGGCCATCGCACTGGCTGATGGTCGTCGCGAGCCACGGCCCCATGTAGACGGAGTCGGTGACGTTGGGCTCGTTCGCGTAGCTCGCGTTGTACTCGGAGAAGATGAGCGGCGTGGCCGGAAACGGCGAGCGTGCGATCTCATCGTGGACCTTGCGCACGGCGCGGCACACCATCTTGTCGCGGGGTATGACTTCCTGCGTATGGAACACGTCCTGTGCGGTGTCGTTGGCGTAAACGTGCGTGGAGGCGAAGTCGACGGGGACATTGTTCTGCTTGCAGTGCGCGAGGAACTCGCCCACCCACGCGGCTTGAGCGGTCGACGGGCCGCCGACGCGGATGCGAGGACTGGCCGCTTTCAACGCGCGCGCGGTGTGGTCGTAGAGCTCAAAGTACGTGGGCTGCTTGGGGTTGCCGGCCCAGAAGTCGATGTTGGGTTCGTTCCAGACTTCAAAGCTCCAATGCGAAACTTCCTCGATTCCGTAGCGCGCAATGAGGTGTTGCGCGAAGGCCGTCATCATCGCGTCCCAGAGCTTGTAGTCCTTTGGAGGCGAGACGTTCTGCTTGTACCAGAAGGCGTGCAGCGCGGCGGGATCGGACGCCATTTTCTTCGGCATGAAGCTGAGTTCGACGAACGGGCGGACGCCGTTTGCGAGCAGGCCGTCGTAAATCTGGTCGATGTAGGAGAAGTTGTAAACCGAAGCGTCGTTGTCGGCCTGCGCGGCTAGGCCGGGGTTCTGCGTCCGGCGGTCGGGGTCGTAGAGGCCGACGTCGTCCATCAGGATCCCGTGGAAGCGGACGGAGTCGAAGTTTGTAATCTGCTTCACTTGGCGCAGGTCGTTGCGATAGCTCTCACGCAACGACAGAATCGCGCGTCCGGAGCCGAACGTCTGCTCCCAGAAATGCGGGAAGGGCGTGGTGGCGGCGTTCGCATCGATGCCGATGCGCTGGACGGCCTGGGCCTGAAGTCCGCCATTCAAAAACAGAGAAAGAAGGGCAGCAACGAGCGTGCGGCGAACCATGACATTCATCGAATCACCTGGAGTGGGTCGCAAGAATATGGGACGGACAATACGTGCTCCGTCCCTTGAGGAAGACCGGCGAAGCCGCGCTAGAAGTTCAGCCTCATCGAAAGCTCGATGACTCGGCCTGCATCCACGTTGGTGGCCTTGCCGAAGTTCCCGTCGTTGATGTTCGCTCCGCCGCCCGCGTTGCCGTTGGTGATCGGCGAGAGCTGTAGCAAGTTGAAAGCGTTGAACATAGTCGCCTGGAAGCGCAGAAATGCGTGCTGGTCGCCGAAGGCCGAGAAATCCACCTGCTTGGCAAGGGTGAGGTCGACGTCCCGATAGCACGGGCCATTGAAGCTGTTGCGACCGATGCCCGGGGTGTAGATGTAGGGCTGACCGGGAGGCAGCACAGGCGGAGTGATGTTGAAGTAAGCGACGCCTCCGTTGGTGCCGCCCGCTCCACGATTGGGGAAGTTCGATCCAGACTTGAAGGCTTCGTTTGAACAGCTTGATCCAATCGGTCCGCCAGTACCTAGAATGCCAAGAGGCCGCGTCGGTCCTACCACTGCAGCATTGGTGATGACGTTGGCCTGGAGATTGAAGGTCACCGGAGTAAACGGGAAACCCGAATGTCCCGTGATGATCGTGTTGGCTTGCCAGCCGTTGGCGGCTGCGTTCAGGATGGCGTTGCCCGTATGCACCCTGGGAGAGGTGTAGAGCGCGGTAATCGTGAAGCGGTTGCGCGAGTCGTAATCCGACGGCCCATACTCGGTGTGATTGTTGGCTGGATTGGTCTGGTTCGCATTGGCATTCGGACTGTCGCCGTTCGACACCTGGTCAAGACTCTTCGAGAAAGTGTAATTGCCCTCAATGAGCAAACCGTGGCTTATGGGCCGAACGACCCGCACATTGAGCGAGTTGTACGACTGCACGCCGTCTGTCTGCGCGAAGAACGACTGAAATACCGGAGAGTTCGCGTTGTTGTATAGGAAGTTCTGGTTCACGAGACGCGCGTAGTGCCTCCCGATGCTGCCCGAGTATCCGACGGTCATGACGACCCTGGCTGGCAATTCTACCTGGTTCTCCAACGAGTACAGATAGCTCACTGGATTGCGGATCGTTCCGCCCGTTCCGTAAAGTTCGATGCCAGCGCCGTTCGCCGGGAAGCCATTTGCATTGGTGCCGACGGCCAGGGCCGGATTGGCGGGAAAGCTGTTGACGTTGTTGCTGCTGCCCAGCACGAAGGTGATGCCTGTGCTCTTGAGGCTGGCTGGGTCGGTGGCACAACACAGCCCAAAGGTGGCTGCGCCCTGCGCGTTGTCGAAGGATTGGTTCTCAAACAATGCCGCGTCCAGATGGTTGTAGGAGATGCCCGCGCCACCGCGGAACACGACTTTGCCCCCGTAATATGTTGGCACCCAGGCGAAACCGATCTTGGGTCCGTAATGGCCGTAGTCGGTGTTGTAGAACTGGTTTTGCGGGACGAGCTTCAGACCGGCAAGCTCCGAACCAGTTGGGCCCAGCATGGGATGTCCGATATTTTTGTTCTTATTGGTGATGGGTGTGTAGATTTCATACCGGAAGCCAGTGTTGAGGGTGAAGGTGGGCGTCACTTTCCAGTCGTGCTGAACGTAGACCGCAATGTTTTTGTCGCGAAGATAGAGCTGTGTGTTCGCTGGTCCACCTGTGGCCGTATTGGCGTTGACCAACTCGAAGATGGGCGCGTCGTTGGCGAAGTTGAAGAGTCCCTGCACCGCGTACAGCGGGCGGGTCAGGCCAGGCAGGTTGTCGTTGTTCTGCTCGAAGCGGATTTCTCCGCCGAAATGAATCGCGTGGGCACCGAAAATGTGAGTGACCTGGTCGCGGATCTCGAACGTATTCTGTGCGAATATCCCGGGGGTCGTGACGGAACCGCCGTTGATTCCATACTGGACGTTGTTGGAAACCCCCACGCCCTGGATGTTGATGAACGGAATACCGAAGTTGATGATCCCGCCGCCATCCGAGATGGCGTTGTCCGCGAAGCGGGTCCCGTTGGCGCGAAACTCATTGAGCCATGTGGGCGAGAATGTGTGGATGTAGATGATTGTGCCGGCGGTGTTCAGCGGCTTGAAGGGCACGTCTTCATTCGGCCGCGCACCATTGCTACCGCTTTGACCATAGTTGTCCAACTTGGTCGAGTAGAAGCTGGCGGCCAACTGGTCCTTCTGCGTCAGGTAATAGTCCACGCGTCCGTTGAACTGGCGTCCGCGGGAGTGGTTCGGGAAGGACAACTGCGCGAGCTCGAGGTCGGGTATGCCGTCCAGACCCGCGCCGGCCGTTCCGGTGAACGTGCCAAGCTGGGAAGCTCCGCCGGGCGTCAGGGACCCGACATCGAGGCCACCGCCGACTGCGGCGCAGGGCCCGTTTCCGCCGTTGAATTGGGTGCAATCGACCGGCAACACGTTGAGGACTCT
>JALYTE010000300.1 GCA_030854435.1 Acidobacteriota bacterium
GCACCCCAAGTGCTCGCGTAAATCCATGCAGATGACCCTCGAAATCGCGGACATCTTCGCCGCCGAACGCCTCCCGAAGCAGGTACGATAAAATACCTCCAACGATGCCGCCATGCTGAACCTGAAAGACGACATCCAGCCCCTCACCACCTTCCGCAACAACTCCGTCGCGATGATGAAGCAGCTCAAAAAGACGGGCCGCCCCATCATTCTCACGGTCAACGGCAAAACCGAAGCCATCGTCCAGTCCGCCGAATCCTACCAACGCCTGCTCGACATTGCCGCCGACGCCGATGTGATGGAAGCTGTCCGTCAAGGCCGCGCAGATGTCGCCGCCGGACGCACGCGTCCCGCCGCTGAAGTTCTCGCCAGCTTCCGAAAGAAACATGGCCTATCGCGTTAGCCTGACGGACCGCGCCAGCCGCGACTTCGACGACCTCTACGACTTCATCAACGCCTCAGAATCCGTCGCTGCCGCCCGGCGGTTCTCGCGTTTGGAAGACATGATCGACTCTCTGGCAACAGCGCCTCGCATGGGCAAAGGCGCTCGCGAGGACAAGGACGTCCGTGAAGTCATCTACGGAAACAAGCCCCATTTTTATCGCGTCCTCTACCAGATCGACGAGTCCGACCGCCGCATCGACATCCTGACCATCTGGCACGGAAAGCGCAATCCACCCGTTTACTGATCGAATCTCCGACCATGGGCCTCGAGCTTTTCCTCTTGACCCGCCGCGTCTTCCGGGGCCATCATGGTCAAAGGCACCGATGAAAATTGAACGCTTTGAAATTCCCGGCCTTGCGCAGTATTCCTACGTCATTTCTTCCCAAGGCAAGGCCATCGTGGTCGACGCCATCCGCGACGTAGACCGCTACCTCGCCTACGCCGCGAAAAACGGCCTCCAGATCACGCACGTCGCCGACACTCACATCCACGCCGACTTCGCCTCCGGGTCCATCGCCCTCGCCGCCCTCACCGGAGCCGAACTCGCCCTCAGCGCCCACGACCGCGGCGAACTATACGAGTCCGCCATGCCCCACCGCCCGCTCCACGACGGCGACAAAATCGAAATTGGCACGGTCGTCCTCCAGGCGCTCCACACCCCCGGCCACACGCCGGAGCACATCTCCTTCATCGTCTTCGACACCGAACGCGGCCCCACCGAACCCCTCGCCCTGCTCTCTGGAGACTTCCTCTTCGTCGGCTCCGTCGGCCGCCCCGACCTGCTCGGCGATGAGGCGAAAATCGGCCTCGCCAACCAACTCTTCTCCAGCCTCCACGAACGAATCGCGCATCTCCCCGACGCCATCGAAGTCCTCCCCGGCCACGGTGCCGGTTCATTCTGCGGCTCCGGCATGAGCGACCGACCCGAGTCCACGCTCGGCTACGAGCGCGCCACCAACCCGCTCTTCAAGCTCTCCCGCGAGGCCTTCGGCGCCGAAATCCTCGCCAGCGTCCCCGCCATGCCGCGCTACTACCCGCGCATGAAGACACTCAACGCCGCAGGCGCGCCGCTTCTCCCCGCGCTCCCCGGCGCGAACCCACTGACCCCTGCCGCCGTGCAGCGTTTAAAAACCGAAGGCGCGATACTGCTCGACCTCCGCCGCCCCGAAGCCTTCGGAGGCGCGCACGTCCCTGGTGCCATCAACATCGGCGCCGGCCGCAGCCTCTCGCTCTGGGCGGGCTGGCTGCTCGACTCCACCCGGGCCATCGTGCTCATCTCCGAAGCCGGCCATGAAGCCGGAGACGACGAGCCTTCCCGCCGCGCGCTCGTCCGCGTCGGCCTCGACCGCCTCGCCGGCTTCCTCGCCAGCGGTATGCCCGCATGGATCGACGCCGGCCTCGACATCGCCCGCACCCCGCAGCTTTCAACGGATGAAGTACAGCACTCCAACCAGCCGATTCTGGACGTCCGCACCAACCGGGAGTGGCAAAACGGCCGCATCGCAGGCGCGCAACACATCGTGCTCGAAGACCTCGAACAAAACTCCCCACACCTCCCGCAGGAC
>JALYTE010000312.1 GCA_030854435.1 Acidobacteriota bacterium
GCCCAAGCCGCTGCTGCGGCGGACAACACCGCCGGTTCTGGGCGAGGCGGCCGTGGCGGCCGTGGGGGCGCCGGGTATCCGGGTCTGATCCCACCGGCGACACCCACGGTCAGCGCGCTGGCCGAAGCGTCCCGATTCCCGGGAAAACAACTCGACATCAAACAGGTGGGGGGCGTCCTTACGTTCAGCTCTGCGGGTCAGACGCGCGTGTGCCAGCCCGGCGATGCCAACAAAACGCCGCGGCATCGCTCTAATGCGTCAGATCGGGACGCACCGTTGCCCGCGGCGCGCGAGGCGCCGCCGCCCAAGTGCGGCTGGCTCGAGAAGACTTTGATCGTCCGCAGTACCGAGCAGGACGAAGATCGTCCCCCTTTCGATGAGCACTACAGCATTTCCGAAGATGGACAACGGCTGGTCGAGGAAGTGAATTTCCGAGGGGGACGTTCGAATGGATTCACGATGTCCCGTGTTTGGGATCGATCGCCGCAATAAAAAAGCCGGGTCATGCGACCCGGCTTTTAAGTCCCCATGCCTCTCGTGGCACCTTTTTTAAGAGCGCGCGACGATGATCGGTCTTTTTATGTCCCTCGAGTCCAATTGCGTCCGAGCAACACTCTAGCTGTGGTCTGTCACCGAAGCTAGCGCTATTGCAAAGAAGTGTGAAAATTAATGTCGCGCAAAAGCCACAACTGTAGGACGACTTTCCAGAGGCGCTGAGGAGTTCGAGTATCCTAAACGCAGGTGAATCATCATCCGGAGGCGAAGATCCCGTGGCAAAACACTCGAAATTGACCATGCCGACGGAAGCGGTGCGAACCCGGCGTGCTTATTTTGATTGTCGATTCGGGCAGCTGCACGTCCGCACCGCGTTTCCGGCGACCGGGGGTTTCGACGAACAGGTGACACTGTTCTGCCTGCACGCGGATCAAGGTTCCAGCCGCGCTTTCACGCGGTTTCTACCCGAGATTGCCGATGTCCGCTCGGTGTATGCTCCGGATCTGCCGGGCCTCGGCGAATCCGATCCCTCGCCAACCTCAAGCTTTGCTGAGGCGGCTGGCGCCGTCTCCGATCTCGCCGACGATTTAAGGCTGCGTCAGATCGACTTGTTGGGCATTCACAGCGGCGCCCGCGTCGCGCTCGACCTTGCGGCGGCGAGACCCGCACTAGTGCGGCGACTGGTTATAGCGGGAGCGGCCGCCGCCGGGGGGATCCCGGCGATCAACCAACCCACGCTCATCATGCGTACGCGGCTTGAAACGAATGACGATATCGTCAAGCTCAAGGCGGCGCTGCGGAACGGCAAACTTGTCGATATCGATGATTATGCGGATGACCTGTTCGCCGCGGCTCCGAAGACCCTGGCCAAGCAAATCGGCACGTTTTTGAGCGGCTGAAGACTTAGCAGTGCGGCTCAACAAGTACATCAGCGAAACGGGCGTGTGTTCGCGCCGCGAGGCGGACAAGTGGATCGAGGCGGGCCGCGTGACCTTGAACGGCCAGCCCGCTTCGTTGGGGACTCAAGTGGCAGACGGCGACGACGTCCGCGTCGACGGCGATTCGATCGGCGTCAGGAAGAAACAGGTCTATATCGCTCTCAACAAGCCGGTCGGCATCATTTGCACCACCGAAACCCACATCGAAGACAACATCATCGATCACGTCGGATACTCCGAACGGATTTTTCCCGTGGGTCGGCTGGATCGCGACTCCGAGGGCCTCATCCTGCTGACGAACAACGGCGATATCGTCAATGAAATCTTACGGTCGGAAAATAATCACGAAAAGGAATACCTGGTAACCGTCGATCGACCCATCACCGACCTGTCGCTGCGCATGATGGCCGACGGCGTCAAGATCATGGGGGAGGTGACCAAGCCCAGCAAAGTCGCGCGGTTGAATGCACAGTCGTTTCGAATCATTCTCACTCAGGGGCTAAATCGCCAAATCCGCCGCATGTGCTCGGCGCTCGGTTACAAAGCGCAGCGCCTGCAGCGCGTACGCATTATGAATATTCAGCTGGGGAATTTGCAGCCCGGCCAATGGCGGCACCTGACGCCGGCAGAACTCAAGGGCTTGATGACCTAGTGGAGCCGCAGCGTGGTCGAGGGCACGCCATCCGACCACTGCCGCCCGCAGTTGACGCGCCAGTCGGGATCGTCAGCCCGGTCCGCCAGCCACCGATAAAAGTCGCGGCCTTGATTGGTCCAATACGAATGGCTGAATAGCACACCGCCAGTGCTCGATCGCACGGTGAAGCGGCGGCGGAAGCCAAAACTGGCAATGCCGCGCGTGCAGCTGATGCGCGGCGAGTTTTCCGCCAACCCATATTGATTCGGGCCAACTTGCAGCCGCAGGCGTCCGCCCTGTCCATAGATGCAGATATTGGGTCCGGTAGGACGAATCAGCGCGATGCCATGAACGAGCGCGGGAGGCGTGTCGCAGGCGGTCCAGGTTCCGCCGAGGGAATGCCATTGGAGC
>JALYTE010000331.1 GCA_030854435.1 Acidobacteriota bacterium
CGGTGGATTCAAGGCCCAAGTGCAACAGTGTCCTCTGCGGCCCAGTGTTTCACGAAGTCGAAGGCACCTGGGGGAAGGAAGAGTTCGGCGGGTGTTTTCCAGGCGAGGGTTTTGCGTGGTCTGGTGTTGAGCAGCCAGGCGAAGTCGTCGAGCTGATGCTGGGTGAAGACGCTGAGGTCGGTGCTTTTGGGCAGGTACTGGCGGAGCAGGCCGTTGGTGTTTTCGGAGATGCCGCGCTCCCAGGGGCTGTGAGGATGGGCGAAGTAGACGGCGACGCCGGTCTGCCCGGTGAGGGTTTTATGGTGGGCCATTTCGGTTCCCTGGTCGTAAGTCATCGAGCGGCGCAACTGGCTGTCGACGCGGTTGAGGATGGTGGCGAATGCGGACGCGACGGTGGGCGCTTTGGCGTCGTCCAGCCGCACCAGCGCCACGAACAGCGTGCTGCGTTCGACCAGGGTGCCGACCTGGGAACGGTTGCCCTTGCCGATCAACAGATCGCCTTCCCAGTGTCCCGGCACCAGGCGCTGATCGACCTCCTCGGGCCGTTGATCGATCAGCACCATGTCGGGGATGGCCTTGTTGCGCCGGTCATGGGCCGAGGCCCGCAGACGCCTGCCCTTGTGTCCGCGCCGCAGCAGCTTCAACGTACTCTCGCGCAGCTCCCCGCGCGGCATGGCGTAGAGCGCGGTGTAGATGGCTTCATAGGAGATCCGGACCGGAGACTGCATATGGGCCAGTGTGCCCGCGATCTGTTCCGGACTCAAGCCCCTGCGCAAGTGCTTGAGGACAAGCTCCCACAGCGGAGTGTGAAGTTGCAGCTTGCGCGGCACACGCAGCTTGGCGGCCCGCAGCCGGGCCCGGAACTGGGCCCGGGCCGCGGTATAAACCCCAGATACGCGCTTGCCACCAGCGCCCACCGCCCAGCCGTTGCGCGCTATCTCACGAGTGACCGTCGAGCGGCTGCGGCAGAGTCCGGCGGCGATCACCGCCGGACTCTGCCGCAAGCTCAACTGAGCCTGGATCAGGCAACGCTCGTCTCCTGTCAAATGCAAGTATCCTTTAGCCATGTGCAACTATCTCCGATTCGAGACCTGTTGCACTTGATACTTGAACCCACCGACCCCCGTATTTCGCTTTGCGGGCCACCCATGTCCCGGCCGGCAAAAATGCGGGTGCCCCATGTCCGGATTTTCGGACATGGGTCTTCGACCGCCACCTCTACGCTGCCCCTGACATCTCTTCAACCAACCGCCCACTCCCCGCCAACCGCATCACCAACCGCTCCAGCACCAGCCGCTTGTCCGGGGGGCCCGACCGCAACTCCAGGTCTGCCTTCGCAATCAGCCGCAGCCCGCGCGTCAAATCGCCGCGGTCGCGATACCGCCGGGCCTGCGCAATCAGCGCGTCCGCCGCGAATGGTGCCACCCGAAACCCCGGCCACAACACCTGCCACATCGCTCGCTGCTCCTTCACCTGCTTCTCGTTCAGCACCAGCATCTGCCGAAACGTCTTCGCCAGCATAAACACATGCCCAATCGCCGCTTCGTCCCCACCCTCCGACGCATTCAACAGCCCCTGCAACAACGCCAGCGCGCGCGGCGCGTCCTTCAGGCTGATCGCGTCCGTCAGTTCATACAAGCTCCGCTGCTTGGCCGCCGCAACCATCGTTTCGACATCCACCACCTCGACACGCGCCGCTCCCTGCGCGCTCGCATACAGCAGCAACTTCTCAAGCTCGCTCTGAACCATCAACATGTCCGCGCCCAGCGCATCCACCAGCTCGCGCGCCGCGTCGTCACTGAACGGAATCCCTTCACCCTGCGCTTCCGCCAGCACCCACGCGACCGCATCGTCCTCCGCGACGCGCTGCAACTCGACCACGCCGCACACATCGCCCAGAGTCTCGCGAATCCGCTCCGCCCGCTCTTTGTCCTGCATGTCCATGCGCCGCAGGTCGGCGGGCAACGCAATATGGTCGGCGATAAAAACAATCAGCGCCTGCGGATTCGCGCGCCGAAAATAATCGTCGATGGCCGCAAACTCGTCCTTCTTCTGCCCACGCCCATACAGCGTCTTCACATTGCGAACGAACAACACCTGAAACGGCGCCATCAGCGAAGGCGTCTGCGCCAGATCCAGCGCCTCGAAGATCGACGTCTCCGCAAGGTCGATGTTGTGTACTGAGAAATCGCGCAAATCGGGCGCGACCAGCGCGTCCAACACGCCGCGCCTGCACGTCCCATACAGAAACGCTTCATCGCCCAGCAGCACATAACCGGCGCGCCGCGCGACTCCGCCCACCTCTGCAACAAACCGTTCCACCGCCGCAAAACTCCGCAGGGCCTTCGCCATCAGAACGACTCCAGCATGTCGCTCACCACCGCCTGCGCAAAGTCCCGCGCCATCCGCTTCACCGCAAACCCATCTTCCTGAATGAACCCGCTCAAGTCCTGCGTCGACTGATACTGCTCGCGCCATGCGAAAGCGTCGTTGCGATACAGCACCGTTCCATCATGCGCGCTCAACACCACCTGCGCGTTGACCGTGACCAGATAGCTCGACGTCTGCCCGCTCGACGGATCGTACGTCAGCGGCGCGATCGTCTGGCTCAGAATCGTTCCCCGCAACGTCGCATCGGCGTCGCTTCCCGCGGAAGTCAGCACGCGATATTTCGTGCGCGTATTCAACTCCCGCACCACCGCCTGCGTAAACACCGTCTCTGTCCGATAAGCCTGCACTCGGGACTGAAAGATCGGCACCGCCAGCGTGCGCACAGTCGCGGGCACATGCGCCGCCGCACCCACACCGTGATATCCGCACCCGCTCAACATCAGCATCAGCATCAACACCGGCACCACACTTGCGCGAAACGCAACCCGACAGGGCACGCGTTCAGCACTCCTGGCGCGAGCCACGACTCGGTAGGGCACGGCTTCAGCCGTGCCATTCAGGCCATCCCAGCAGCGCGGCTTTAGCCGCTGAGGGCAATGCTTGCGTCGCGCAAATTCCAAACCGAATCCGAACATCTTCACGATCACGCCCTCACCGCCGCTCAACCCGCACATAATACAAATCCGTCGCCACCTTAAAGTCGTCCTTCGGCTTCGTCCACGCCATCGTCTTCCACTCCACCGTCACAGGCCTTACAACACTCCAATGCGCCGCATCGCCCACCTTCACCGGAATCGCAAACCCAACCTCATCCGCCTCCCACCGATACGCTACGATCCCCTTCGCTGCATCGAACTTCAACTCCAGCACCGGAGCCTCCGCATGCCGCAAATACTCATCGAAGAACGGCGTCAGATTCATCCCCGTCCGCGCGCTCCACCAAGCCTCCACATCCTCGGTCATAATCTGCCGGTACTTGAAGTGCTGGAAAAAATCGTGAATGTCCTTGAACCACTTCGCATCGTCATCGACAACACTTCGCAGCGTATTGATCATCAACGATCCCTTGTCGTACTGGTCCTGCGGAGGCTCGATATTCGACCCTCGCTCCGTAATCACCGGTCGCACATTCTTGACCTTGTCCCTGCGCCCGTTCAGATACTTCAGCGCGTCCGGCTTGCCCCAGCGGTACTCCACATACAACGACTCCATGTACGTCGTCCAACCCTCGTGAATCCACATGTCCGAGCGGTCCGCCGCCGTCACCGCATTGCCGAACCACTCATGCCCGCTCTCGTGAATAATGATGAAATCGAAGCGCGGCGAAATCCCCACGTCCGTCCAGTCGCGCTTCAAATATCCGTTTTCAAACTGGTTGCCATACGCCACCGCGCTCTGGTGCTCCATGCCCGCATACGGCACTTCGATCAGCTTGTAGCCGTCCTTCTGAAACGGATATTCGCCAAAATAATGCTCATACGCATCCAGCATCTCCGGCACTTGCGCAAACTGCTTCTTCGCCTTCTCCAAGTCCTCCGGCAGCGCGTAATAATCCAGCGCGGTCCGCCCATGCCGGCCTGAAAAGTGTTGGTAGTCGCCAATGTTCAACGCCACATCGTAGTTGTTGATGCCGTAATGCACGCGCCAATCCCAGCGCGTATACCCATCGCCAAGGTCGTGCTTGCCCTCGAAGCGGCCGTTGGAAACGTCCATCAAACCGTTCGGCACGGCGACTGAAATCTCCATGCCCTGCTGCGGCTCGTCGCGCCACTGGTCTTTATTCGGCCACCAGACGCTCGCGCCTTCTTCCTCGCACGCCGTCGTAATCCACGGCTTGCCTGCCGCATCTTTGTTGAACGTCAAGCACCCAAACCGCCCCTGCTCCACCGGCTTTCCGGAGTACGCAAACACAATCTCATACGTCCGCCCCTTGCGTAACGTCCGCGGAAAATCCACCCACACCGTCCGCTCTTCGCGCGTGTACTTCAGCGCTTCGCCCTTCAGCTTGATGCTGTCCACCGCCAACTGCGGCGTCAGGTCCAACTGAATCCGCGTACCATCCGCCAGCATCCGGAACCGAATCGTATTCGTCCCCGCAATCGTCTTCCGCTCGGGATCGACGCGAATATCCAGGTGATAGAACAGCAAATCGTTGTTGGCGCGATAAGGCCCATAGCCTCCCCGCAACAAATCGTCCTTCGTCGGCTCCGCATGAACCGCAACAGCCTTCCCCGACCCCGGCGTCCCCGTCACCAAAGGCTTCTTCGCCGGAGT
>JALYTE010000332.1 GCA_030854435.1 Acidobacteriota bacterium
GCACCAGCTTGAAGAGTCCGATGGTTTCGGCGACTTGCATCTCAAAGGTAAGCACGACAAGTCGTTCGTTGGCGGGGAAGATGCGGGGGATGTTGGCGGCCTTGATGCAGCGTCCGGGCATCAATGAAATGTCCAGCGTTCGCCAGCAGAGTTCGATCTGCTTGACGATCAGCTCGCCGACACTCTGCATGATTTCTTCGTCGATTTCGGTCAACTCACGGACTTCCGCGGAGATCGTGCCCGCGCCGCCCAGCAAAAAGTCGATGATGGGGACAATCAGGGGCGTGTCCATCTGCATCAGAAAGCTGCTCTCCATCACGTTGAGCGCACAGGGCAGCAGGTAGCCGTTGGGGACGAGGGCGGCGATGAAATCCTGCACGGCAAGCTGCTCGAGCGAGAGCAGCTTCATGTGCAGCGACGCGCCCAGGTAGACCTCGAGCACGCTGGCGACGTTGAGCGCCAGCTTTTCGTGCAGCGTGGTGAGGGTGCGCGCGTTCTCGTTCGACAGGCGGCCCGCGTAGCGGAAGTTGCACGGCTGGACGATGCGCGGGCGCGGGGCCGTCGGGGTCCCCGCTATTGCTGCCTCCGGCGCGCTCATGCGTGCAGCCTAATCGAATTGCTTGCGTGTGAACTTCTTCGTCCCGGCAGCGAAGGATCGCACAGGGAGTGGTTGCTGCGACGCGCGACCTGCGGCGGCGACGCGGGTTTGGGTGAAGTTTCGCGCAGGTGCTGGAGAGCGACGCGGAGTTTAGCCAGCGTCGCCGTGTGGATCTGCGAGATGCGCGAAACGGCCACGCCGACGACCTCGGAAATTTCCCGCATGGTGAGTTCCTCGCTGTAATAGAGCGAGAGGATCAACTGCTCGCGTTCCGAAAGTTGCAGGACCGCGTTCTTGAGGTGCTCTTTCTCTTCGCCTTCGAGGCAGAGGTCGAACGGATTGTCGCCGCCGTTCGAGGGCGCGGACTCGATCAAGTCGTGGTGGCCGGAAGCCTCGTCGGCGGAATCAGCCTGTTGGCCCATGAGGTAGAGGCCGTCCAGTTGCGTGAGAGCAGATTGCAGTTCCTGGATATTCATCTTGAGGTCGGCCGCGATCTCTTCCTGCAACGGCGCGCGGCCCAGCGCCGAGGAGAGTCGGGCGGTCGCTTCCGCAATGGCACGGCCCTTCTTGCGCAGCGAGCGCGAGCCCCAGTCGAGTTTGCGCAGGCTGTCGAGAATCGCGCCGCGGACGCGAAACTTCGCGAAGGTGCTGAAGCTCGCTGGCTGCGCGCTGTCGTAGTTGCGGCAGGCTTCGATCAATCCGATGACGCCGGCATGGACCAGGTCTTCCATCTCGACGTGCTGCGGCAGACGCTCGCGAATGCGCGCGGCGATGTAGTAGACCTGCGGCAACTCCGCCATGACCAGCGCGTTGCGCTCGTCTATCGTTTCTTCGATTTTCGCTGCGCTGCTGCGGTACGCCGCTTCTGCTGTTGATGTTGCTGTCATGGTTCACGTCCCGTTTCTGTGAATGTTTCTAATGAAGAACGCCGACGGTCTGCACTTGCGTCATGGGCGGAATCTCGCCGGGAGAAATGACGACGATGCGTGGAATGAACGGCTCCAGCAATCGGCGCAGGTAATAACGGCCCGGCGAGGAACACAAAAGAACGGGAGGGGCGTTGCCTATTTCCGCGCCAAAGGTGTTCCGCAAACCTTCAAGCACTCGGCGTGCCAAAGCCACTTGCTGCGGCGTGGACGACATCTGGTTGAGGGCCTGATTGGACAGATTGGATCCGCGCAGGCACTCGTCTTCGAGCGTCGTGTCGAGCGTGACCACTTTCAACTCGCCCTGGTCGTCGAGCAGCGGGCGAATGACGGCTCGACCCAGCGCATGACGCACCGCTTCCACCAGCGCGATGGGGTTCTTGTTGAAGGCGGCGGCGTCGACCAGCGTTTCAAGCACCGTGCCGAGGTCGCGGATTGAAACTTGTTCGCGCAGAAGTTGTTGCAGGACTTTCTGCACTTCGCCGAGGCTCATGAGTTTGGGAATGAGTTCTTCGACCAGCTTGGGATGCGAGTCCGCAAGCCGATCGACGAGGCGCTTGGTTTCGTGGCGAGAGAGCAGCTCGTGCGCGTTGTGGCGAATGACTTCCGCAAGGTGCGCTGCGAGGACCGAGGTGGGATCGACGACCGCGTAGCCCGCGGCGATGGCCTGGCCTTGCGTCTGCGGCGCGATCCATTTTGCGGCCACGTCGAAGGCCGGCTCGCGCGTGTCCTGGCCGGGGAGGTCGGGCGCGTCGGCGTTGGAGCTGATGGCGAGCAGGCAATCGCGGCGCAGCTCCCAGCGGGCGATTTCGATGCCTCGCAAATAGATGACGTACTCGCGGTCGCGCAGGTTGAGATTGTCTGTGATGTGGATGGACGGGACGAGAAAACCGAGTTGCTGGGCGAGGTTTTTGCGCATCGACTTCACGCGCGTCAGCAGTTGCCCGCCCTGATTGGCATCGACCAGCGAGACCAGGCCGACGCCGACTTCGAGCATCAGTTCGTCGAGCTTGAGAACGGTTTCCATGGGGTCGGCGAGAGCGAGAGCGGTCGTGCCGGGAGCGGCGGACTTCGAGAGCAGGTCGAGCTCTTCGAGTTCGTCCTTGACCACTTGCGGCTTCATCTTCCACGCGCCGAACATGAGCGCGGCGGCGAGCGAGAAGAAGGAGAGCTTGGGCAGGCCGGGGATGAGGCCGAACGCGGCCAGCACGCCGCCCGCGATCCAGAGCAGACGCGGGCTACCGAACAACTGCTTGCCGACGTTGATGCCGAGGGACTCTTTCGAAGCGGCGCGCGTGACCACGATGCCGCCTGCGACGGACACTAACAATGACGGGAGAATCGTGACCAGGCCGTCGCCCACGGTGAGGATGGTGTAGGTTTTGAGCGCTTCGGCGAACGGCACGCCCTGTTGGAAAACGCCGATGAGGAAGCCGGCGATAATGTTGATCGCCATGATGAGGATGGTGGCCAGCGAGTCGCGCTGAGAGAAGCGCGCGGCACCGTCCATCGCGCCGCAAAACTCGGCCTCGTGGGCGACGCGCTCGCGTCGGGCTTTAGCTTGCTGCTCATTGATGATGCCGGCGTTAAGGTCGGCGTCGATGGCCATCTGCTTGCCGGGCATGGCGTCGAGCGTGAAGCGGGCCGTAACTTCCGCGGTGCGCACCGCGCCGTGACTGATGACGAGGAATTGGATGGCGATGAGCGCGAGAAACAACACGAAGCCGACGATGTAGTTTCCGCCGACCACGAATTGTCCGAAGGCTTCGATGACTTTTCCGGCCGCCGATGTTCCTTCGTTGCCGTGCAGCAGGATGCGGCGCGTGCTGGCGAGGTCGAGCGAAAGACGCAGCAACGTGAGCAGCAACAGCAGACTGGGGAAGACGGAAAATTGCACCGGCCTCAAGATTTGAATTGCCGTCAACAGCACGAGAATCGACGCGGTAATGCTGATCGTAAGCAGCAGGTCGAGAATGAAGCTGGGCAGCGGCACGAGCATCACGAAAACCATCGCGACGGCGGCGATGGGGGCGATCCACTCGCCGGACTTGCGGAGGATTTTCATCAGTTGCGGCATGGTTCAGGCTCCTTTTGCCTTTGCTTTTCTTTCTGTCATTCCCGCGGGGAATCTGCTTTTCGGGTCATCGCGTCGTCTGCCCCGATGCATTGCGAGACCGCCGCTCCGCGTCGCGCTGCCGCACCTCAGCCTGCGCGCGGAAGACGACAACCAGAATTTCCGCGACCGCTTGATATAACTTCGAGGGGATCGAGTCGCCCACTTCGACGCTCTTGTAGAGAGCCTGAGCGAGAGGCCGGTTTTCGATCAGCATGATGCCGTTGTCGCGTGCGATCTGCTTGATTTTTTCGGCGATCAGGTCAAGACCCTTCGCGACCACGACTGGCGCGGCCATTTCAGGTTCATAGCGCAGCGCGATCGCGAAGTGCGTGGGATTGGTGACGATGACCGTGGCGGTGGCAGCAGCTTTGAGGGAGTTGGCCTTGCGCCGCGCGCGACGAATCTGGCGAAGGCGCTGCTTGATGACCGGATTGCCTTCGGTGGTTTTGTACTCCTCGCGAACTTCCTGCTTGGACATGCGCAGGTCGCCCTCCATCTTTTTCCAGGTCAGTACATAATCGACCGCCGACCATGCCAACAGGACGAGTCCCGACTTCCAGGCGAGCGCGAACACCATGCTGCCGACAAAGCTCGAAAACACGCGCAGACCGAGGTTCGACGCATGGACCATGGCCTCCCAGTTGGTGCGTACTGCGCTGATGGCGATCCACAGAATCGCGCCGAAGGGCAGCAGAGATTTGAGCAAATTGCTGAGGCCGACGGGAGAGAAGAGTTGTTTGAGCCGGTTGACGGGATTGAAGCGCTCGAACTTGAAAGCGAGCGCTTCGGGAGCGAACACGACGCCCCCCTGCATGAGGCCCGCGAAGAGCGAGACGGCCAATGCGGCCAGCAGAATTGGGAGCAGCCAGCGTGCCACTTCGACGGCGCTCCAGTACAGCAACGGGCTGTTGCGGTCGAGGTTGCTGGTCGCCGCGGCGTACAGCGTGTTGCGATACAGCGCGCCCCAGTGCGTGATCGCAGCGGGCGCCATCAGCATCGTCACTCCGGCCACCGCGGCGAGCGCGAACACGCCGGGAAGCTCGCGCGAACGGGCGATCTGCCCCTGCGCTCGCGCTTTGGTGCGGCGGTGGGGAGTGGCTTTTTCTGTCTTGTTGCCGTCGGCCATGAAGACTTTCTAGGGCAGTACAGGTGGAAAGAAAGAACAAGCAACAGCAAGTGCAAAAGCAGGTCCTTCGCTGCGCTCAGGATGACAATTCATGGGGGGAGACAATTCATTGAAGGACGACAATTCATAGAGGGATGACGATTCATGGGGCTACCGCGCGAGATGCAGCAGCCGATCCGCCAAAACAATTGAGTTGAGGAACATGTGCTCAAACAAATCGGGCCAGTATTTGAGCGCGGAGATGAGAACCAGCAAGCCAAGAAGACTTTTGACCGCCGGGCCGAGCAGCAACAACGGAAGTTGCGGCGACGCTTTGCCCAGCAGCCCGAGCGCGATATCGGCGAGCAGCGTCGCGGACAATACCGGAGCGGCGATTTGAATGCCGATCGAGAAGACCGCCGCGCCCGCGTGCAGGGCAGCGGTGGCGAATGCCGCGCCGAAGTGTCCGGAGGACGGCGGCAGATAATCGAAACTGTGGGCCAGCGCGCGCAGCAGCCAGAAATGCACGCCGAGACGCAGAAAGATGAGCATCGCAATCGTCTGGTGGAATTGTGCGACGACGGTCGATTCGATTTGGGTTTGCGGATCCAGAATGCTGACCAGCGAGAGGCCCATCTGCACGCTCAGGATTTGGCCGGCCATCTGCACGCCGTCGAAGACGATGTTCGCCGCGACGCCTACGGCGATTCCAATGAGCAGTTCGCCGAAAACGATCATCGGCCACTGGCTGATCGCGGCGCTGGGAAGTTTCGTCGAGACCATGGGGTACAGCAGCGCGGTCAACGCCAGCGTCAGCATGGCTTTCGCGCGCGCGGGGATCGCGACGCTACCGAAAAATGGCGCGAACAGCATCATCCCCGACAGGCGCACGCCGATGGTGAGCAACGCTCCGAATATCTGCACAAGAGATATCTGCATCACTGCAACACCTTGTGAAAGTCGGAGAGCAGCGCCGTGGTGTAGTGGCCGAGATGCCGCCACATCCAGGGCATCATGATGAAGATCGTCGCGCCCGTCGCGAACAGCCGCGGGACCGTCGAAACGGTCTGGTCCTGCAATGACGTGAGCACCTGAAACACGTTGACCACCAGACTGACCAGGATGGCCGCAAGCAGAATGGGCGCGGTCAGGACAAGCACTTCCTGCAACATCTGGCGGCCCAGCGTGACGACGGCATCGGTGTCCATCAGTTGAAGCTCCGCATCAACGCGCCGATGAGCAGGTGCCAGCCGTCGACCATGAGAAACAGCAGCAGCTTGAGCGGCGTGGAGATGACCACCGGCGGCAACTGCATCATGCCCACCGAAGTTGTGATCGAGGCGACCACCATGTCCACGATGAGAAACGGCAGAAACAACACCGCGCCGATCTGAAACCCGGATTTGAGTTCGGACAAAATGTATGCGGGCAGCAACACGCGCAGGGAAATGTCGTCGATGTTGGCCGGACGCGGCTCCTTCGCGATGTCGAGAAACAGCGCGGCGTCTTTTTCACGCACGTAGTGCGACATGAAATGCCGCATTGGAACGCTTGCGCGCGACAGCGCTTCGAGCGCCGTGATCTTTCCGTCCTGCAACGGAACGATGGAGTCTTTATAGATGGCGTTGCCGATCGGCTGCATGAGAAAGAACGTCATAATCATCGACAGGCCGATGAGCGTCTGATTCGACGGCGTGGTTTGCAGGCCCAGCGCCTGACGCAGAAAGTGGAAGACGATCAATAGCCGCGCGAACGGCGTCATGACGATGAGAAGTGAAGGAATGAGCGTCAGAAACGTCAGTAGGACGACGATGGTCCACTGCGCCGATCCCCCGCCCAGGCCGGTGATTTTCAACTCGTTGGGGTTCGAGGGAGTTGTCGTCAGGCGAATGGGAGCCGGAGCCTGCGGCGCTGTCATCTGCGGCGCGGCGTTCGCGCCCGTGGACGCCATGCACAGCACGGCGAACAGTGCGATGCGCGCGGACGTCCTCATGCTTCCACCTGTTTTCCAGGCCGTGCCGAAGCGCGTTTGGCAGGCGTCTTTTTGGCGGGAGCAATCGATTTCGTCAGCGCCTTCTTAAGCGCGTCTTCAAATGTTTCAGCCGTGGAAAGTTGCGACAGCAATGCCACGCCGGTCGAGCTGCCGCCCACGAGAAATTGCAGACCATCGACCCTGACCACGGCGACAAAGCGTTTCTCGCCCAGCGAAACAGTCTCGACGACCTGCAATCGACGCGTGCTGGAGCGGGTATTTCCGCGCGCGCGAATCCACGCGACACCGCGCGAGAGCAACCCGTCGGCGGTCATCATGAGAGATCCGTGAGCCGCACGGCAAGCGAGTCGCCGACGACTTCAAATTCCGTCCAGCCCACCAACTGGCCGTTGACGCGCAGCGGCAGATCGCTGCTCTGGTGGTACGCCGTTTCGACGATGGAGCCTTTGGTCAACGCCAGCAGGTCGCCGACCGTAAACTTGATGACCGGAATATCGAGTGCCAGCGTGCAAGGCAACCAGGGCAGCATTTCGCCGGGGTCGCGCTCCTGCGGCTTGTCCAGCGGCGGATTGACCAGATGCAGGGTGTCCGGAGGTTTCGAGACCGTCATCGCTAGCGCCGCGCTCGTGCTCATCGTTTACTCTCCCGGACAGGCAAGAGCAATCGAGTGACCACTTGGATATGTGGCGGGCAGAATGCCGCTATCTCTCCACTTCGAGCGCAAAAGCGCGTCTTCAGTCGAGATGACAGTTTTGTTATGTTAACGCGCCTTCAGTCGAGATGACCGTTTAGAAGGCGCAAAGTGCCTTCTTCGAGATGACAGTTCTGGAAGTCAGGCCGCTCTGCGTCATGGCAAAGCGACCGTTCTCCTCATGTGACGCTCATAAACCTCCGGTGGCCTTTGTTGAATCAGCTAAATCATGGCTTACTGAATCATCGCGATCGTGGCCTGCGACACCTGGTTGAATGTGGTAATCGTCTTGGCGTTGGCGGAATACGCCTGTTGCGCGACGATCAGCTTGGAGAACTCTTTGGCGATGTCCACGTTGGACTGCTCGACCGAGTTCCCAACGATGGTCCCGCGCCCTCCCGTTCCAGCCGACCCGATCACCGCCGTCCCCGAAGCGGCGGTGGCCTGGAAGTTGGTGTTGCCGGCGTGCGCTAGACCCTGCACGTTGGCAAATGAAGCGACCGCGACCTGTCCCAGAGCCAGCGTTTTGCCGCTCGAAAATTGACCTTCGATCGTGCCGTCCGGCTGCACGGAGTAGCTGGTCAACGTGCCGCTGGCGTAGCCGTTCTGGCTGGTGGCGTTGGTCCCGCTGGGTGACGCGGTCTGGCTGATAGTCGTGTTCCCAGCGGCGTCCTGAAGGTTCCACGCCAGCGCCAGCGGGGCCGCGCCGTCGGCGAACGTCGTCGCGGGATTGGCGACCGGAGGAACGGTGATCGCGATGCTGGTCGCGGGAGGATTTCCGGCCAGCACCATCTGCCCCGAGCTGTTGAAGCTCAACGTGCCCGTCGCGACCTGCGTCGTTCCAGGGCCGCCAGTGCTCAGATCGGCCGAAGGCACCGTGACGGAGTAGCTCCAGGTGTTGGTGCCTGTCTTGGTGTAGGCCACCGAAAGAGTGTGCGCCGCGCCCAGCGAGTCGTACACCGCGAACGTGCTCGGCGCAGCGGTCGCGCCGACGACAGTGCCGGAGTCGAGGTTGGCGGAGATCTGAAACGTAGTGCTCGCCACCGCCGGGCTGTTCACGCTGCCCACCTGCAAGGGCTGTAGCGCGGCGGCGGCGTTGACCACTCCGCCGACCGCCGGATAGCCGAGCAGCAGCTCCCCGTTGGGCGTGGTGAGCTGGCCGGAGTTGTTGGTCGTGAAGTCGCCCGCGCGCGTGAAGTCCTGCAACCCGTCCGCACCCTGGGTGACGAAAAATCCGTTGCCCGACAGCGCCAGATTGGACGAGGTGCCGGTGGCGTTGATGTTACCCTCGGCGAAGTCGGCGTCGGTGGCGGCGATCTTTACGCCCGATCCGGTCTGCAACGGGTCGCCGCTGCCGTTGGTCGCGCCCGCCTGCGCGAACAAGTCGCTGAAGCTGACGTTCTGGTCTTTGAAGCCGTCGGTGTTGAGGTTGGCGAGGTTGTTGGAGACCGACTGTAGCTGGTCTTGAGCGGCGGTGAGTCCGGACAGCGGAATTGAGAATGAAGCCATGACGTGCCTCCTGAGAAATGCGTTATCGGGAACCGGTGAAGCCCATCGTCGCGGCGTTGAGCGGAGAGTTGAAAGAAGAGTTGAGAGAGGCGGCAGAGACTGCCGCCGCGTTCGGGACAAGCGGCATCATCGTGTTGGGATCGAAGGGCAGCGAATTGAGGACGGCAGCGGTCGTCGTGGATAGAGGAGCCGTCGAGGCGGCTGGGGGGGCGGCGATTGCGTTTGCCGTCGCGGTCGTTGTCGTCGAGTTCGGCCCCGCGAGCGTCTGCTTGATGGCGATGAGCTGGTCGAGCTGGTTGAGCGAGATGATTTGTCCGACCATCGCAGTCGAGTCCACCGGTGCGGTGGGGTCCTGGTTTTGCAGCTCCTTGACCAGGAGGCTGAGGAAAGTGCTGCCTATGTCCGTGGTCGCAGGGCTGGCGACCGGGCCGTTGGGAGCGGGAACGGTGGCGGCAGCGGGCGTGAAGGGGGGTAGGGCGGGGTTGGCTGCAATGTTATTGGACATCAGTTCCTCCTGAAGTACGAACTTGTAACTGGCAACTGCAAACTGGCAACTGCAAAAATCAAGCTCGAATGTCGAGACGTGTACCGCCGTCGCCTATGGTGATGGCAGCGTGGACGGGCGAAAACTGCCGCGCGTCGCTGCTGACATAGTTGTTGGAATCCTGGTCGTGCGTCTGCTGCCGCGCGCCGTGCGAATCCGAAGCCGAGCCGTTCGACATGTTTCCCGATTGCCCCGCATTCTGCCCGCTGAAATCTATCTGCACATTGGCCGCCTGACTGCCCCCGAGTTTCGTCTGCATCTCCGGGACGTGAGTGGAAAGCGCGTTCGCCAACTCGCTGTGATCGACCGAAATTTGCGTCGAGATCAAATCGCGCGTCGAGGAGGTGCGGATGGAAATATTGCCAAACTCTTCCGACCGCAGCCCGACGCGCATTTCGGTTTGGCCGACGCTCTGAATCAGCTTGGCGGTATTGATGAGAGGCTGCGGCGCGGTCGCCGGGACTTGGGCAGGTACGGTCGCGACATGTGCTGAAGCTGCTGCATGGGACGATGCGGGCGGCGTTGATGGCGTCATGGCGACAGCGGTATGAACATTCGTCGCGAGGGCGTTATTGGAACTTGCTTGAGCGGGGACGACGGGCTGGGCCGCAGACGAGCTGTCGCGCTGCGTTGGGTCTCCCTGAGTTTGATCGCCGCTGGCGTTCGCCTGAGACGCCGTTTGCGATGCGGCACTTACGGACGTCGGTTTTTCTGGATGCTTCGGCGCACCGCTGTCCTTCGCGCCCGCTGCGCTCGTATCTTGCCCCCTGTGAGTGCCGCTCGGCGCGACTGAATTGTGGACATCCACTAAAGCGGGGTGCCCCATGTCCGGATTTTCGGACATGGGTTTCGTCGCCGCCACCGCTGCGGAAACGGCGATGCTCATCGCCTGATCCGTGGTCGTCGTCGGCAGAGTCGTCGCGGCGAACGTTTCATCGTGCGAGGAGGCCACCACACTTGCCGGTGCGGAGTTGTTTTCCAAAACATGAACCGCAGGAGAGTGCGCTCCGGCATGGCCGCTGGGAACACCCGAGGACAGGGCAGGATCTCGAACGCCGCCCGCGACCGCGTTGAGTCCCGGTCTGGAAACGTCCTCGGAACTTCCGCCATGCGCCGCTGGCAAGGCAACGGAAGGAGCAATAGGGTCTGCGACCGATTTCGCGGGAGAAACAATCTTCGTTGCATCGGATGTTGCCGCTCCATCGGCGGCCACAGGCGGACGATTGGCTTTGTCTATGTCAGCAGGGGCCTTAGCGGTGGTCGGTTGCTCCGAAATGCCGGATACAATTTGCCGAAATACCGACGCTGGGGTCGCAGGTATCAGTAGGCTGATACCCGTTGCCCCCACGCTCTGAATATCCGGCGCAGGATCGCCGGGGGCCGCGGCCACGGGGTCGCCGACCGAGAGCGGTGAATCGGTTTGCAATGGCGTCGGAGGCGGTGGTTGCGGTAAGGCCGGAACGATGAGGCTGATGGGCAGATTGGGGATGATCGCGGAAAGAGCGGGCCGCTTCCCATCGTCTTCGACCGGCTTCGCGCCGCGGCTTGGCTTCGCACTTGTGCCGCCGGAGTCCGCAATCGTCTTCGCGGCGCTCAGTAGCGAATCGCCGAATGTTTGCGGCACTGCGTTCGCACCGGAAGTCGCCGCGTCCGCGCTCTGGTTGATTCTGGGCGGAGGCGAGGACAGGTCGATATTTGCGGCAACGGTCACGGCCATACAAGTAGCAGGTGGCTGACCAAACTTCCGCGAGCGATACTGGCCCGCCATGTGGCCCGCAATCAGTCGTTTAGCGATTGCACTGAATCGCGGCACCGGCGTTTCAGGCAAGCATTGCCGGGAGCGCCTGGGTAAAGTTTGCCGGACTGCTGCGGTTGTTCTTGCTTTTCTTTCTGTCATTCCCGTAGGGAACCGGCTGTTGCTAGGCTCCGGCTTAGCGCGTGTTAGATATCTCTCTTGTTTCTCGCCAGAAGCTGTCATCTCGACCGGAGGCGCGTTTTGTGCGCCGGAGTGGAGAGACCCGCAGCTTCTCTGCGTGGCCCAATATCCTTGCCGCCACGGAAATCTACAGGTCTCTCCACTACACCTTCGCAAAGTGCGCGAAGGCTCCGGTCGAGATGACAGGGCCTACGGGTCTAAAAGAGATCGCCAAAGCTCAAGACTTCTAAGCTCATTAAACCCAGTTCCCAAAAACACTCGACTCGAACCTCCTTCCTTCAACTTCAGCAGACCCTGAAATCACGGGTCGCGCTTGACAGCCCGTCTATAATGGACGCAGATGTAGATAAACGAACTTTCGACCCGGCCCCATCGCCGGGTCGTCGCATTTAACCTATAAGTTCAGTGTTCTCCGGACTTTACAACAAGTGCCTTTGTTTTCAAGACTTTACCTTTGAAGTCCAACGCTAAGTCTAATGTTCTCCGGACTTTGCACAAAATTGCAGGGGTGGGGGCTAGGGTCTGGAGCCGCGTCGAGCGATGAAGTTGTCGTCCAGGGCGTGCTGCTCGCGGCGGGCAATGTCGGAGTCGTAAAGACTGCGCTTCCGGTCGCGCATGTCGGCCAGCATCTCGCGGTCACGCCGCGCGGCGCGGTACACGTTGAGTTGAACTTCTTTCAACTCTTCGAGTTTCGCCAACTGCGTTTCGAGCGTCTGGCGACTGAACTTCAGTTGCTCGATGCCGCCGTAAGCGGCGTGAACATTTGTGCCGGTCGAAGGTACGAAGAGTTGGGTGCGCCGCGACGCATTCGATTCGGCGATTTCACCGTCGGCTTGTGCGAGGGCTTGACGGGTCTGCGAAAGTTCCTGCTGGATGCGCTGCAACAGGCGCTCTTCGCGGTCTTCCACGACGCCTCGAATGCGCAGCACAGTCGCCAGTGAGAATTGGAAGGCCATGTCAGTTGGCAATCTCCAGCAGCGATTGGATAGCGGTGGGAAAGGAGAAGATTTCCGCCGGACGCTGATGGAGAAAGGCGTTGAGCGCAGGACGCACTTCGACGGCCCGGTCTAGCGTCGGGTCCGCGCCCTTTTGATACGCGCCGATGCGGATCAGGTCTTCGGAGTGCGCGTAAGAGGCCATCAACAGACGCAGCTCCGAGGCCTTATCGAGGTGCTCTTTGGAGGTGAGGTTGGGCATCAGGCGGCTCAGGCTTTCGAGCACCGCGATGGGCGGATAGTGGTTGCGCATGGCCAGGTTGCGGTCGAGGATGATGTGGCCGTCGAGCAGCGAGCGCACCGTGTCGGCGACCGGGTCCTGCTGATCGTCCCCCTCCATCAGCACGGTGTAAAACGCGGTGATGCTGCCGCCTTTGAAGCGGCCCGCGCGTTCCACCAGACGCGCCAGCATGTTGAGCACCGAGGGCGTATAACCCTTTGCGGTCGGGGGTTCGCCTGCGGCCAGACCTATCTCGCGCTGCGCCATCGCGAAGCGCGTCAGCGAGTCGACCACCAGCAGCACGTTCTTTCCGGTGGCCGCAAAGTGCTCGGCAATCGCCGTCGCGGACAGCGCCGCGCGCAGGCGCAGCAGCGGCGATTGATCGGAGGTGGAGACGACCACCACGCAACGCTTACGGCCTTCCTCACCGATGACTTCGAGG
>JALYTE010000359.1 GCA_030854435.1 Acidobacteriota bacterium
GTCCTCGCCCATGCCCTGCGCGGTCTTCTCGATCGACATCTCCAACAGAACGGCAGTGCCATCGTCGAGCGGATGGGCCAACGGGGCGGCGGGCTGCACCCATTCAAGCCCATGCTCGGCCAGCGGCAGCGTGCGAAAAAAAGGCGAGATAAGGCCCATCGGATGCACCGCGGAACACACGTCGTGCATGAACCCCGGCAGCGTCAACTCCGCCGACCGCGTCCCGCCGCCGATGTCCGGCTGGCCTTCAATCACAATCACAGCGCGGCCCGCACGCGCCAGGGTGATGGCGGCAGCCAGACCGTTCGGGCCCGACCCAACCACGACCGCATCGTAAGTCTGGCGAGCGAAATCTGCTTGCGTTCCTATGCCGTGCCTCCCTGTGCGTTGCAAGAGGCTTCCGGAATTCTCACGCAGACTTTTATAGCCCCGGAGGGAATGTCGAAGGACATAGTCGGAGCCTACCTGAAACAGAGGCCCGCGCGACGTTCATCGCGCGGGCCCCATTGCACGGCAACAACATTTACGGCAATGAAATCGGTTGAGGCGCGTTCTTCGGCGTGCTCAAATAACCCTTGATCTCATTCTTGTCTTCGCTGTTGACGACGATCTCGTACAGCATCGGAGATTTTCCAGAGTAGAACTGAATCGGTTCATTCAGGTTCCTGTCCTTTTTCTCGATGGTCTTGTCGTCGGCGTTCACGTTGAGGGTAAACTTCGACCGCTTCTGGTCGGCCTTTTTCAACTGCAATTTGACCGTTGAAACCAGCGTCGGCTGTTGTCCCTTGTGCAGCGTGAACTCGTAGTAGTTCCGGTCGCCGCGGTGCTTCAACTCCTCCAGTTGATCGTGGTTGGTCGCAATCAACCCGCTCATCACGCCCGCGTCTCCGACCGCTCGCGTCAGTTGCGTCTTGGTCTGCGCCAGGTCGGCCTGCGTCGACGCAACGTCCGTCTTCACGCCGCCCACGTCCGTCTTCACGCTGGACACGTCGGTCTTCACGGCGCTCACCTGCTGATTGGTCGCGTCCTGAGCTTTCGCCAATCGCGCGGTGGAAGCCGCGGTCGCGTGTTGCGCCAAGATCAACAGTTGAGATTTCGCCTCCAACTGTTTCTGCGTCAGACCGACACTCTGGCCCAGCATCTCGCCCTGCGCCTTCATGCGGTCGTTGGTTTCTTCCAGCTTCGCCGAAAGGGCCTGGTTGCGCTGATCCGCCGACGTCGTCAAGGCCTGCTGTGCGGCCGTCAAATGGTTTTGCAGACCGTAAGCCCAGCCCAGCGCGCCCAGCGCGATCAACAAACTCGCAATAGAAACGCCTATCAGCCAACCCGGCGCCTTCGGTGCCACGACATATGATTCATCCGTGCGTTCAACGTAATTGGGATCGCGCATTCGTACCTCCTGCGGGTTATGTTCGGGAAGCCTGCCGGGTCGAACGCGCGTAAACTACACACATTTCGAACCGTGCGGACACGCACGCCAATAGGGCGCAAGAACCGTTTTAAACCGCTCCATATAGGACGCAAATGCTCGCAAATGGGCTGCTAAAACCCGACATTTTGATCGCTGGAGCGGGCATTGTGGGCCTCACCCTGGCCCTCGAATTGAACGCCCGCGGCGCGCAAGTCACTGTTTTGGAAAGGGATACGCCTCTCTCCCACGCCTCCACCGCCGCCGCCGGAATGCTCGCCGTCCTCGATCCCCACAATCCCCCTGCCCTCTACCCGCTAAGTCGTTTATCGAGTGTACTTTACCCCGGATTCCTGGCCCGCCTCGCAGAACTGTCCGGAAACCTCGTCCCTTTCCAAACCAACGCGACCATCCAGCAAGAAGCGAGCAAACCCGACAACCCGACGTACCGCCTTCTGCCGTGGAACATCGACGACCTTCTCCCTGGAAACGCACTCCACCACCTGCAACTCGACCTCCTCGTCGAACACTCCATCGACCCCCATCAACTGGCCCATGCGCTTCTCGCCGCAGTCCGCCACACGACGATCCATCTCCGCGAAAACTGCCCGGTCAAGCAAATATTTGCCCACCAACACTCCGTCCGAATCGAGACCGCGTCAGAGTGGCACGAAGCTGCCATTTTCGTAGACTGCCGAGGCGCATGGTCGTCCCCGCCCATCAAGCCACGCAAAGGCCAGATGCTTTCCGTCGAACTTCCCCACGGAATGGACCTCGTCTTGCGGACGAAAGACATCTACATCGTCCCCCGCACTCTCGGAC
>JALYTE010000367.1 GCA_030854435.1 Acidobacteriota bacterium
GCTCCTATCCAGTTCGCACCGGAAACCTTCGCGATCGCGTAAAAATCCTTGCCTGCGAGGTCGAGCACGACCTCCGTATAGGCCCGCCGCGGCATGGCCAGATCGAAGACGATCGCCGCGCCCTTCCGGCCCAGATTCATCACGTGGGCAGGCTCTTCCTGCTGCCCCACTTCGCCGCTCTCGGTACGCGCATACGGCACTTCACGGCCGTCCGAGTAAATTCGTAGCTGGTCCAGGCGGCCATCGGAGTGCGCGTACACCGCCGCATCCAGCGCCGCGCACGCCTGACCATTGGCTCCCGCAGACATTTGCAGTACACGTTGAAATTGAAAGTGCTCTGGCACGGCCTCGACCTGGCCATCGCGATCAAAGTCGCCTTGAAGCAGCAACAACGCGAACATGACGGCCGTGATCTTCATTCGCCTGGTTCCGCCGCTCTACCGTTCATGCCCGCCTCATGCATGGCTTACTGTATCGCGTCTCGCCTCGCTTTTTGCACCCACCTCATATTTGTCATCTCGACCGGAGTCCGCGCTGTTTGCACCCACCTCAGAATTGTCATCTCGACCGGAGTCCGCGCTTTTTGCGGACGCAGTGGAGAGACCCGCAGGCCCATTCGCACCGAACGCGAACTCCGCAGCGCTGCGAAAGCTGTTCCCGGCTTCGCTCCCGCGCATCGAATAAGCTGTGGACACAACGCCAATGCCTCCCCCTCCAACCGCACCCGACCGCGTGCCGCTGCGCGTGCTGGTGATCGACGACGACTCCGTCATGCGCCGGTTGCTTCCACTGCTGCTCAACGCTGAAGGCCACACTGTAACGTCGGCGGAGTCCGGCGATGCCGCGCTCAAGCACCTCGAAACGGTCGCCCCCAGGCACCTGCCTTCCGTGCTTCTGGTCGACCTGAAGATGCCGGGGCTGTCCGCCACAACGCTCGCGATACGCCTTCGCCGCGTGTGCGGGCCCTCCGCGCTGCTGATCGCCATGAGCGCCACCGCGGCCACTCCAGCCGAGGTGGCCTGCTTCGATGCCTTCCTACACAAGCCGTTCACTGCGGACGATTTCGCGGTCGCGCTCGCGAGGGTACGCACATGTGCCCAGGCCCGCGAATCCACCGCAGCACACGACGACCCGCCCCCTGCGCTCGACCGGAACATTTTCGCCAAGCTCGCAGCCGTCATTGCGGCCGCGGAGCTTCAGCAGGTCTACAAGCTGCTTCTGGACGACGTGCCCCTTCGCCTCGATCGAATGCGTTCCGCCGCCGAAGCTCGAGACGAAGCAACGTTCATCCGCGAGGCGCACGCCATCAAAGGGGGTTGTGGAATGCTTGGTGCCGCGGAGTTGCAAGCCCTCGCCCAGCGCATGGAAGTCGGCGGCTTGGCATCGTCCTTCCTGCTTGCGGATTTCCAGCCTGCCGTAGACCGCGTTCGGCGTATTCTGGAAATGCACCTGGATCCTTGAACTGAACACATCCAGCGCTACAACGAAAAGGCCCGCCCATGGCAGCAGCCCCAGCAAAGCCCCCCGCGTCCGCAAAGCCGCAAGCTCGCGCCCCTCTACACGCTCCCGCCATTCGCATCGTGGTCGCCGACGACCATCCCGTCGTTCGCTTCGGCGTCAAAAACATGCTGCAGGCCGAAGCCGGTTTTGAGGTGGTCGGAGAGGCCGAAGACGGCGACACCGCCATCACGCAGACCCTCGAACTCGAACCCGACGTCCTTCTGCTCGACCTCTCCATGCCGCGCCTGCCGGGTCTCGAAGCCATGCGCGCGATCATGGCCAAGTCGCCGCGCGTGAAGATCATCCTGCTCACCAGCACCATCTCCACGCAACAGATTATCGAAGCGCTACAGATCGGCGCGCGCGGCATCGTGCTCAAAGACTCCGTCGCCTCCGACCTCGGCGAATCTCTCCGCGCGGTGCTTTCGGGCGACTACTGGATCGGCGGACAGCGCGTTGCCAACCTCCTCACCGCGCTCCACGGCCTGATGGCGAAGGCCGCCGCCGTACCCGAAAAGAAGACCTTCGGCCTCACGCCGCGCGAACTCGAAGTCGTGACGTGCATCGTCGAAGGCTGCTCAAACAAGGAGGTCGCTAGGCAGTTCTCGATCTCCGAAGAGACCGTGAAGCGCCACCTTTCGAACATCTTCGACAAGACCGGCGTCGGCACGCGGCTGGAACTTGCGCTGTTTGCCATCAACCACAAACTGGTCGCGCTCGAGGTTTAAGGAAGCTCCGATTAAGTGCCTGGGTTTGTTCTACCGGAGTAGCAGCGGGCTTCAGCCTGCGGTAAATAGCACCAACGCGCGATGGGCTTTAGCCCTGGAGCGAACGTCGAAGGACTTGAGTAGACTTCCCAACCATCTGATGCGCCGCTCGCACATCCATACAATCAACCTATGAGCGAGTCGCAATACGAATCTACAACTGACATCCTGGTCATCGGCGCAGGCCCCACGGGCCTCGCCTGCGCCATCGCCGCGCAAAATCTCGGCCTTCGCGCCATGCTCGTCGATAAGGGCTGCCTCAC
>JALYTE010000474.1 GCA_030854435.1 Acidobacteriota bacterium
GCGAAAGTTCGAGCAGCTTGCGATACTTCACTCCCGCGCCTGGCCAGCGCGCTTCGAGCGTCGCCGCCATTTTATCTGCGTCGTCGAGTAGGTCGATGGTCGCACCGCTCTCGAAGAAGCATCGCCATTGCGGGTCGAGCCGCACCATCGTGATGTAGTCGTCGAGATTGCGCCCCGCCTCCGCGAATATCTTGCGCAGCATCGAAGGCTGAATCAGAATGGTTGGCCCCATGTCGAAGCGAAATCCCCGTGCGGAAAGTTGCGCGGCTTTGCCGCCGAGCCAAGCGTTCTTTTCGAACACCGCGACCTCATGCCCGCGCGCCGCCAGAGTGCAGGCCGCAGCCAACCCCGCCAACCCCGAACCGACGACAGCGACCCGCATCTCTCCGTACCTCCTATATCTTCAGTTTTCGTCCGGCGCTTAGTAGCCCGCGTAATCCACCCAAGCGCATCATCACGGTTCGTCCATGTGCCGCTAGAATCATGGCCTCGAAGAGCGGTACATGTTCCGCCGCCGTCGGCAGCCAATGCCGAATTGAACGGCCGCGCCGCACGATCACGGTCTTCGCCGCAGTCATTTCCAACAAGCCTTCCGCGCCGCGAGTCACGCCGTATCCGCTGGCTCCGCGCCCTCCGAACGGTACGCGAGGGTCTGCCGTTGGTACGATCAAGTCGTTGATCAGCACCGTTCCCGCGCGGAGTTTTTGGCCGAGAGCGAGGGCCGCGCTCTCGTCGCCGAAGATCGCGACCGTCAACGCATAAGGACACTCCGCGTAGACGTCTGGAAACTTCGGCGCGGTCGAGACCGTGATCAGCGAAAGCACAGGCGCAAAGATATCCGAGTTCGTGATCGCCATCATTGGCAGGGCGCTTGTTATGAGGAGTGGCCGCTGCCGCGCCGGTTCAAACGCGCCGCGCAGGGTCGCTCCCGTAGCCACTGCCTGATCCAGCAACCCGCGCAGCATTTCGCCCGTTCGCTCGGGCAGTGCGATCGCAGGAACGGTCGCAAGCTCACGTTCAAGCAGTGGAACCAGTACCGCCATGGTGTCGCCGATTGCCAGCAGACGGCGCGGAGACATGCACGTCGCGCCGCCGTTCAGGCGCAAGCCAAACGCGACCGCTTTCGCGACTCGCTCCAGGTCCGCGCCTGGAAGCACGATGACAGCATCGGCTCCCGACAACTCCATCACAGCGGGCGTGGCGCTCTCCGCCAGTTTGGTGAGGACGTCCTTGCCGGCCTCGGCGGAACCGGTGAACACGACCTTGTCGGGCCTCTCCGCCAGCGCCTGATATGCAGCATCGACAGTGTCTGCGGTCACAGTCAGCAGGCCGTGTGGCAGGCCCGCTTCCGTCAAAGCCGCAGCGACCAACTCCGCGACATCGCGTCCACCTTCGCCCGGTTTCCACGTCACGCTATTGCCTGCGGCCAGCGCTTGCAGGGCTTGCACGCCCGGCAGAAAGAGCGGAAAGTTCGACGGGCCAATCACCAATACGTGGCCGAGCGGATCGCGTTGAATTTCAGCCGCGATGCCGCGTAGCCATAGCGGGCGCTCCGCGCTTCCGAGCACGCGTGTCTGTAAAATTCGTGCCGCGTTGAGTTCTAAAAACCGGCACGCGTCGAGCAGCGGAAGGAGTTCCGCAACCAGAGTATCGGCAGGCGTTCGCGCCAGCGCCGGGGAAATGGCTGCCACAAACCGCTCCGACATCCCAGCCATTCGATGCCGGGCGCGCTTCAAAATTTTGAGCCGCGCGCGAATGGGTGTCGCGCTCCAGTGTTGTTGCACGGCGCGGCTCACGACGCGACCTGCATCCACTCGCCGGCCGCATCGACCGCCGGTTGCGCGCTCCATTGCGGCTCCACGCCGAGGTCTTCGAGTAGCAGCCGCGAGGTAATTCGCGCCGACTCGAAGATCACCGGCAGCCCCGAGCCTGGGTGCGTTCCGCCGCCGACCAGATACATGCTGCCCACGTCTTCGAAGCGGTTGTGCGGACGCAAATGCAGCATCTGCCCGAGCGAGTGGGCCATGGAAAAAGTAGCGCCGCGATAGAGTCCAAACTCCTCGCGCCAACCCGGCGGCGTGAGGACGCGCTCGGTGCGAATACGCCGCTCGACATCGTGCAGACCGATGCGTTCCATCTGCCGCAGCGCGAGTTCGCGATAGCGCGGCGTCTCCTTGCGCCAATCCACTTTGCCGGTCTCATGCGTCACGGGCAACAGGACGTACAACGTCGATTGGCCCGGCGGCGCGAGCGTTTCATCGGTGACGGAAGCGTTCTGCACATAGAACGAGGGGTCGTCCGAAAGCCGATGCAGGTCTTCAATATCGCGCAGATTCTGGCGGTAGTCCTGGGCGAGATAAATCGTGTGGTGGGACACATCGTCGAATCGCCCGTCGATGCCGAGGTACATCATGAAGGTCGAGCACGAAAAGCGTTTGCTCGCGATGCGGCGGTCCGTCCAGCGTTTGCGGTGTTTATCGGGCACCATGCGCTGCATCGCCGCCGCGAAGTCCGCATTCACAATGACGGAGTCCGCTTGCAGCCTGCGCTTCGCGGTGCGGATTCCAACGGCGTGGCCGCGCTCCATCAATACTTCGTCCACCGGCTCATCGAGCAGAATTTCAACGCCCATCTCCTCGGCGATGCGCGCCATCGCGGCAGTCACAGCGCCGCATCCGCCGACGGGGTGAAACACTCCGTGCTCGTACTCCAGAAACGACAGAATCGAAAACAGCGACGGGCAGCGAAAGGGACTCATGCCGAGGTACTTGGCCTGAAAGCTGAAGCCGAGCCGGATGCGCTCGTCTTTGAAATGTAAACGTAAATCGGTATCGAGCGATGCCCAGGGTTTCAGGAGCGGAAGTAGCTTCAGCATCTTCGGCCGCATGAGGTCGCGCCAGTTTTCAAAGGGCGACTCGAGGAACGGAAGAAAGTTTTCCAGCTTGGTCCGGTTGCGCAGCAGAAAGCCGTGGAAGCGCTTGGCGTCTTCCGGAGAAATCGCCGCGATGGCCCGCTCCATCTGCTCGACATTTGGCGTCGCGAGCAACTCTCCGCC
>JALYTE010000455.1 GCA_030854435.1 Acidobacteriota bacterium
GCCACGGTGTACATCGTGCATCTGTCCAACGAGTATGCGCTGGACGAGTTGAAGTTCATGCAGAAGCGTGGCGCGCGCGCGCTGGCCGAAACCTGCACGCAATATCTTGTGCTCTCCATCGAAGACCAGATGCCGGGCAAGAGTTGGGAGGAAGCGAAGTATGTGTTCACGCCGCCGCTGCGCGAGAAACGCCATCACGCTCCGCTTTGGGAGGCGTTGGTCGACGGCTCGCTCTCTGTGGTCTCGACCGACCACTGCCCCTTCCGATTCGCCGATCAGAAGTCTCTCGGGCGAGACAACTTCACCAAGATTCCGAACGGCGGTCCGGGGATCGAGAACCGCTTGCAGATACTGTGGCACTTCGGCGTGAATGCGGGACGCATTACGCCGGAGAAGTTTGTCGAGCTTTGCTGCACCGCTCCTGCGCGCATCTTTGGGATGCCGCAGAAGGGCATTATCGCAGCAGGAAAAGACGCGGACATTTTGTTGTGGGACCCGAATGCGGACTACACCATTTCCGCCGCGTCCCAGTGCATGGCGACCGATTACTCAATGTTTGAGGGCTGGAAAGTTCGTGGCAACGCGAAGCATGTGTACTCGCGCGGCGAGCGCGTCGTCGATGATGGCAAATGGGTCGGCGCGGTCGGCCGCGGACGCTTCCTGAAGCGCGAAGCGAATGCTGGAGGACTCGCCTGATGCTCGCCGCGATCGCTCCGGGGAAGCATCCCGGCCAGCACGGAATCGTGGGTGCGGACGCGCGTCTGTACAACGACGACCTGGCGCCGACACTACCATCGCAACGGACCTGGAGCACCTACAATTACATCGCGCTGTGGTTTTCGATGTCGATGGAAGTGACGACGTACATGCTGGCGTCGTCGTTGATCGCGGGCGGCATGAATTGGAAGCAGGCCGTCGGGACGATCCTGCTCGGCAACCTCATCGTGCTGATTCCGATGCTGCTCAACGCGCACGCGGGCACGAAGTACGGCATTCCGTTTCCAGTGTTTGTGCGCGCGAGCTTCGGCACGCGCGGCGCAAACATCCCCGCGATTCTGCGCGCGATTGTGGCGTGCGGTTGGTTCGGCATTCAGTCCTGGATCGGCGGCATGGCCATCGCGCAAATGGTCCACATTCTCGCCCCTGTCACCGAGGCGATGCCGTGGGTAAATTGGGCATGTTTCATCGGATTCTGGCTGCTCAATATGGCGGTCGTCTGGCGCGGCGTTGAGTCAATTCGTTTTCTGCAAAGTTACTCCGCTCCGTTCATGGTGATCATGTCCTCGTTGCTGCTCGGCTTCATGCTGCACAAAGCCGGAGGCTTCGGGCCGATGCTGGCCGCGCCGAGCAAGTTCTCCGATACGTCCTCATTCCTGCGCTATTTCTTACCCGCGTTGACGGGGATGGTCGGTTATTGGGCAACGCTGTCTTTGAATATCCCCGACTTCACGCGCTATGCAAAGAATCAGGACGCACAAATCGTAGGCCAGGCAATCGGTCTCCCTGTCGCAATGACGCTGTACTCGTTCCTCGGGATCGCGTGTACCTCCGCTTCGGCGGTCATTTTCGGTAAGCCGATCTGGAGTCCCGTCGAATTGCTCGGTCGCTTCCATCAACCGTTGCTCGCCTTCCTGGGCCTCATCGCCCTGCTCGTCGCAACGCTGAATGTGAACATCGGCGCGAATGTTGTGGGGCCGTCGAACGACTTTTCAAATCTGGCTCCGCGCTATGTCAGCTTTCGCACCGGTGGACTTATCACAGGCGTTCTTGGGCTGTGCATCATGCCCTGGAAGCTGATGGCGAGTTCGCATAACTATCTTGGGTGGCTCGTCGATTATTCAGGATTGCTAGGGCCGGTCGCCGGTATTATGGTTGCGGATTATTTTTTAATTCGACGAACTAAACTGGATGTGGAAGCGCTCTACCGGCGCGGCGGCATCTATGAGTTCCGCAACGGTTTCAACGGTGTAGCGATCGTCGCGCTGGCAGCGGGGATTGTCGCCGCACTGATCGGACGCTTTGTTCCAGCGCTACAACCTCTCTTTACAATGGCATGGTTCGTCGGGTTCTTTTTGTCCGGCGGTATTTACTACATTATGATGTTGGGCCGTCGCGTTCGGCCTACAATAGTTTCCTAATACTCGAAAGGCATACGAATGAGTTCGACCGACACACAGGCAACACCGCTGACCTCGCAAGAGGTCGTGCAAATTACTCGCGACACGAACTACGGCACATGGCGCTTCCAAAAGGGTTGGAACCCCATGCACATCGTCGACGCCGAGGGATGTACCATCACCGACGCGAACGGCAAAAAGTATCTCGACTTCTCATCGCAGTTGATGTGCGTGAACCTCGGCCACAAGAATCAGGCGGTGATCGAGTCGATCGCCAAGCAGGCGCGCGAACTTCCGTATGCGATGCCGGGCTACGCGACGACGGCCCGAGCCGAACTCTCGAAGCTGCTGCTGGAGGTCCTGCCGAAGGGCCTCAACAAATTTTTCTTCACAACATCGGGGACCGACGCGAACGAAGCGGCCTTCAAGATTGCGCGCATGTACACGGGCAAATCGAAGATCATCGCGCGCTATCGTTCGTATCATGGCTCGACCAGCATGAGCATTGCCGCCACCGGCGATCCGCGGCGTTGGGCGATGGAGCCGGGAGGCAAAGGGCAGGGCGTCATCTTCGGGCCCGAGGTGCATTGTTACAAGTGCCCCATCAAGCACACCTACCCGCAATGCGGCATCGCCTGCGCGGACTATATCGAACACATGATTCGCAACGAATCGGATGTGGCTGCCGTTGTCGTCGAGCCTGTCGTGGGCACCAACGGCGTCATTCTTCCGCCCGAAGAGTACATGCCCAAGCTGCGTCGCATCTGCGACGAGACCGGCGTGCTGTTGATCGCGGACGAAGTGATGACCGGATGGGGGCGCGCGGGCGAGTGGTTCGCGATGAATCTCTGGGGCGTTACGCCCGACATTCTTTGCACCGCAAAGGGCATTACATCGGCGTATGTGCCGCTGGGACTTTGCGCGACTTCAGAAAAAATTGGCGCCTTCTTCGAGGACCACTATTTCGCACATGGACATACTTATGAGGCGCATCCGATGACGCTCGCGCCCGCTGTTGCGACCATCCACGAGATGCAACGGCTGGGCCTGGTCGAGCGCGCACGCGAACTGGGGCCGTACGTCGAACAGAAGCTGAAGGCGTTGGAAGAGAAGCATCCCTGCATCGGCGATGTGCGCGGCAAAGGCCTCTTCTGGGCGGTCGATCTGGTCAAGAATCGCACGACCAAGGAACCGTTCAACACCTACCCGGACAAAGTTTCAGGCAAGCCGACGCTGGTCGATCAAATCGCAGCAAAGATGCTGGCGGATGGGGTCATCATGCAGGCCTGGGTGTCTCACTTTGTGATCGCGCCGCCACTGATTGTCACCAAAGAGGAACTGGATCGCGGCATTGCGGCGCTGGACGAGCATCTTGGGATCGCGGACGCATTGGTGAGTTGATGTAAGACGGATTTCTCATTGACGCGACGATGAGAAACGCCCATGCTGGCCGCAGCGAACTTGCGGGCAGCATAGGCGTTTGGACCTCTACATCTGGCCTAGAGAAAGAGCGGCGCGAGCACCAGCGTGATGGTCGCGAGCAGCTTGATGAGGACGTGCAGCGACGGGCCGGCCGTGTCCTTGAACGGGTCGCCGACCGTATCGCCGACCACCGCCGCCTTGTGCGCGTCGGATTTCTTGCCGCCGTACTGCCCGCTCTCGATCCACTTCTTGGCGTTGTCCCACGCGCCGCCGCCGTTGTTCATCAGCATCGCCAGCAGCACGCCGGAGATCGTCCCTACCATCAGCAGACCGGCAACTGCGGACGCTCCGGCCAGGTTGACCGGGACGCCGTTGATCGAGGGTACGTTGGACATTCCCTGCACGGTGAGCACTTCCGAACTCGCTCCGTAGGTCGAGCTGAAATGCCGGAAGATGAGACCGACGGCGACAGGTAGACCGACGGCGAGGAGGCCGGGTAGCACCATTTCTTTGAGCGCCGCGCCCGTTACGATTCTGACGCAACGAGCGTAGTCGGGCTTGGAGGTCCCGGCCATGATGCCGGGGTTCTCGCGGAACTGGTCGCGCACGTCTTTGACTACCATCTGCGCGGTGCGGCCCACGGCTTTGATAGCCAGCGACGAGAAAAGATACGTCAACATCGCGCCCAGCAGAGCGCCCACGAACACCGGAATCTCGGCGAGGTTGATGTTGGTGAACGACCAGCCTGGGGGCATGTATCCCGCTGGCCCTGCGGCGGCCACCTTGTCGGCGACGATGGTCTTGACTTGCTCCAGATACGCAGAGAACAGCAGAAATGCCGCAAGCGATGCCGAACCGACCGCGTAGCCCTTGGTCAGCGCTTTGGTGGTGTTGCCGGCCGAGTCGAGCTTGTCGGTCTTGTTGCGAACTTCGTCGGGCTGGTTGGACATTTCGATGATACCGCCAGCGTTGTCGGTGATTGGACCAAACGTGTCCATCGCAAGGATGTAGGCCGCGCAGGACAGCATCCCCATGGTGGCGATGGCCGTTCCGTAAATGCCTTTCGCGTAGTTCGAAATCCCCGTCACATCGCCCAGGCCGCGCACGCCAAAATAGTAGCTCAACAGCAGCGCCGCCGAAATGACGATGACCGGGAGCGCGGGCGTTTCCATGCCCACCGCGAGGCCGCTGATGATGTTGGTCGCAGGCCCCGTGAGCGAGGCCTGGGCGATGGACTGCACCGGGCGGTACTTGCTTTCGGTGTAGTACTGCGTGATCCAGACGAACAGGAACGCGGTGCAGAGGCCGATGATGCCGCAGCCCAGCAGCCATGTCCAGGCCACGCCGGGGCCATTGAGCATGAAGTAAACCGCACCCGCGAAGCCAGCGAGCGCCAGAGCGGAGGTGACGTAGAAGCCGCGATTGAGCGCACTCATAGGGTCTTCGGTGTCGTTGGTCTTGACCACCGCCACGCCGATGATCGAAGCGATGAGGTTGATGGCATGGACAATCAGCGGAAACAGAATGCCCTTGATGCCGAACACTGGGTACAGCGCCGCGCCCAGGATCATCGCGCCCACGTTTTCAGCGGCGGTCGACTCGAAGATGTCCGCGCCACGGCCCGCGCAGTCGCCCACATTGTCGCCCACGAGGTCGGCGATGACAGCCGGGTTGCGAGGATCGTCTTCGGGGATTCCGGCCTCGACCTTGCCGACCAGGTCGGCGCCAACATCAGCGGCTTTTGTATAGATTCCGCCGCCCAACTGCGCGAACAGTGCGACCAGCGACGCTCCGAAACCGAAGCCGACGAGTTGATACGGAACGGCCTGCGGATTTTCAAGTCCGCCGAAGGCCAGGAACAGGACGCCGACGCCGATCAGCGACAGCGCGATCACGACCAGGCCGGTGACCGCACCGCCGCGCAGCGCCGTCTGCAACGCCTTGTTGAGTGAAGTCCGCGCCGCCGATGCCGTGCGAATGTTGGCGCGAATCGAGACGTACATTCCCGTGAAGCCGGCGAGACCGGAACACACCGCTCCGACCAGAAAGCTGATGACCGTCTTGAGCGCGTAGGGCGCGGTGCGCGGCGACAGGTGGTAGCCCGCGAAGACCGCGACGGCCAGCACAATCGCAAGAATTCCGATCGTCCGGTATTGGCGCGCGAGGAAGGCCTCTGCGCCTTCGCGAATGGCGTCCGAGATGACCCGCATCTCGGCGGTCCCGGCATCGGCCGAAAGCACATGGCGGGCCAGCAGAAGGGCCGCAATCAACGCCAGAACGCCAACGCCGAGCGCAATCCACAACCAGATCGCATCGTTAGACGGCAAGGCGGCCCCGTTGGCCGGGTAAGACTGAAAGCTGAGCGACAGTGCGGCTAGCGCGCCGAAATACATGAAAGGCGTTCCTCCTGAAATTGTTCCTGCGTTTAGGCACACTTTACACGCGCCTCGCAAGACGAAAACTCAAAATCATACCAATTGATAATTATGGGACTCGCGAATTAGAGCATACGCGAATGACGGGGTCAATGCGACCATTTGCCCCTCGTGCGGTGCGATGTTCGCTCAGGGCTGCAACACAATGCGAAAAGACCGTATTGCTTGAGGCCTGTTCACGATCTCTTTGGCCCATAGACCCTGCCCTCTCGACCGGAGCCTTCACGTATTTTGCGAAGGTGATGGCAGCTTTTGGGGAGAGCCAAGAGAGATCGTGAACAGGGTCTAATGGCACGGGTTTACTTGTGCCGTGAATGCTGCATTTGCTTGACTGCTTTAGCCGCTGGGGGCAATGCCGAGGATTGGTCGGAGCTTCCTAAGCCCTCGTCAGCGTTCACTCGACCTGAAACGTGCCGACCGAACGTAATCCGCGCACCGCGTTGACTAAAAAGACAGCCGACGCCGACTCCAGGTGGTCGAGGCGCAAGACCCGTTCGACTATATCCTGTCTGGTGTTCAGCAAATGTTGACGGTACACCCCTGGCAGCGCACCCGAGCTGAGT
>JALYTE010000465.1 GCA_030854435.1 Acidobacteriota bacterium
CGGCAGATCCACGCCGAGCACGCGGCGTATTCTCGAAATGACCTGCGTGGCCAGCAGGGAGTGTCCTCCCAGGTCGAAGAAGTTCTCGTCGGTCGAAATCTTCTCCACCTTCAACACCTCGGCCCAGATCTGCGCCACCAGTTCTTCGGTCGCAGTATCAGGGGCCTTATACTCCCTCGCTGCCCGCGTCTCCGGAGCAGGCAACGCCTTCCTGTCCACCTTGCCGTTGGCCGTCAGCGGCAGCTTTTGCATCTCCACCATCGCCGTCGGAACCATGTAGTCCGGCAAGCGCTCCTTCAGAGCCTGCTTCAGCGCGTCCAACGTCACCGCCTGCTGCCGGTCCAGGACCACATACGCCACCACCTGTTTGTCGTCGGGATTGCTCTCATCCTTCGCCCGCGCCATCACCACACACTGCCGCACCCCCGCTTGCGCCGCCAGTACCGTCTCGATCTCCCCCAACTCCACACGGAACCCGCGTATCTTCACCTGATCGTCCGCCCGGCCCAGGAACTCCACCACGCCCTCCGGCAGCCAGCGCACCAAATCGCCCGTCCGATACATCCGCTCATCGGGATGAAAAGGGTCGGCCACAAACCGCTCCGAGGTCATCTCCGGTTGGCCGACATACCCCGCCGTCACGCCCGCGCCCGCGATGTACAGTTCACCCGCAACCCCCACCGGCACCAACTCGCGGTTCGCGTCCAAAACATACACTCGCGTGTTCGCAATCGGCTTGCCGATGGGAACGCTCGCCGCTCCAGACTTCTTCCAGTCGTAGCCCTTCAAGCGCAGCATCAACGACCCCACCGTGGTCTCCGTCGGACCATAATGATTGACCACTTCGCAGCTTCCGTTCAGAAGTTCCACCAGCGCAGGCTTCAGCGCTTCGCCGCCCGTAATCAAATACTTCTTCGGCAACACCTCATTCCCCGCGCCGTCCACCAGCGCGGCCAGATGCGACGGCACGATCTTCAACACGTCGATCCCATACTCCGCCTGATACGCCGCCATGCGCTTCGCGTCGGTCGCCACCTCATACGGCAGCACATGCAAACACCCGCCCGTCAGCAGCGCCGGATAAATCACCGTATTGCCCAAATCCGCCGCCAGCGTAGAAACCGTCGCATACTGCAACCGTTCTTTATCCAACTCCAGTTCGCGCACCATGTGCGTCGCATAATTCACCAGGTTCGAATGACGCACCCCCACGCCCTTGGGCGTTCCCGTAGACCCCGACGTATAAATCACATACGCCAGATCGTCGCCCGTCACCTCCACATCGGGCGCAATATCAGCCTCCTGATACCACGGTCGTTCCGCCGAATCCAGCACCACGATCGGCCCCGCGAACTCCGGCAAATGCTCCACGAACTCCGCTTCGGTCAACAACGCATCCAGCCCGCCCAACTGCTGCGCCGTACGCGCCTTGGGCTGGTCCGCGCTCAACGGAACATACGCCCCTCCCGCCTTCAAAATCGCCAGCACCGCCACCATCATCTCCGCCGACCGCGACACGCACAACCCCACCAGCGATCCCCGCCTCACACCCAGCTTCACCAACCAATGCGCCAGCCGGTTTGCACGACCCTCCATCTCCGCATACGTCAGCACCTCCCCACCGCTCCGAACCGCCTCAGCACCAGGACTACGCAACCCCTGCGCGGATATCAATAAATGAATCCCCCCAGAAACAACCGCAACGCTCGTGCTGTTCCAGTCCGTAACGATCTGCTGCTTCCGCGCCGCAGACACAATGGGCAGAGTGCTAACACTCTGCTGAGGCGCAGCCAACGCTTCGGAAAGGAAACTCCGCACCGAATCCGCAATCTCGGCTGCGACCTCATCGCCGATAATGTGCGGTTGATATTGCAGTTCAATCCGCGTCCCTTCGGGCGTCGATTGAGCGTTCAGTTTGAGAGCGCAATCAAGCGCTGAATCGCGCAGAAAAAGAGGAGAAAAAGTCGCTCCAGCCACTGCAACGGGTTCGCCAAGAACACCGTACTCATATCCCACCTTGAAAGTTTTCTCGAAAGAGTAATACTCCTGCACGCTCGCCATCTCATCACGTTGCGCGTGGACCTGCGAAACCATCTCCGCGAACGTCGGCTGTCCCTTGAGAGTGGCAACCAGCGGCACCATCTTCGCAATCGCGCCGATGAGGCCCGCGAGTTCGTCATACTCGCGGCCTTCGAGAACAACGCCCATCTGGATGCTCTGCTGCCCGCACCAACGCGCAACGACCGCGCTCCAGGCCGCGAGAACCACATCGCTGGCCGTCGCATCTCCGCCGATGGAAGCAGCGATCTTTCCCGGATCTCCATCGAAATCGATCGCCAGCTGCGAAGCCGGACAAGATGCGACTGAAACGGACTTCGCGCCCACAATAGAAGGCGCGACAACGTCCTGAGCAGACCAGAATTTCCCGGCGTCTTTCGCCGCATCGTCTTGCTCTGCAAGCAAGTCGTTTTGCCATTGCGAGAACTGCACGTAGCGAAGCGACTCTTCCTCCGCAGCGACAGCGCCCGCGTACGATCTCAACGTCTCGGCCAACAGCAACCGCATACTCGGCGCATCAGCGACAGCAGAGTGCGCCGTAAGTACCCAAAGCGTGTGCGCATCGGCGCACGTAAACAGTGCTGAACGTAGCTGCGAAGCATCCGCAGGCATCTGCTCCCGCGCCTCTTTCTCCATCAACTCTTGCGCTATACCCGTCGCGGACTGTCCGAGCGCGACGCTGCTCCAAACCGGCTCGCAAGCATCGAGCACAACCTGAAACGGCATTTTCATCCCGGTCTGGCGCTGAAACACCGTGCGCAGCGCCTCATTGGCCTGCACAACTTCCCGAAGCGCGGCATGAAGACGCGACTCGTCGAACTCACCTGCTATAAGCACTGCAATCTGAGAACGGGCGGAAGATGCCGCCGTCCAGATGCTCTTCTGCTGTGGCGACAAAAAGAATCCTGCGCTCGCTGCCATTTCTAATCACCCGCTCCGCTGCCCATATCGACGGTCTTCAATTCTGCGCTCATCAGCTTTCCTTTGCTGGTTTGCTTGCGTTTCCGTCGCTCTTCTTTGAGCTTTTTCTGCCGCTCTTCGCCATGTAGTGTCAGTACGCTGATACGTGCCTCGGGATTGGCTACCGCACTGGCCAGCAGCGTTCCCAGCATTTCTGCCATGTTCGTCACGGTGGATGCTTCAAAAAGTTCAGTGCTGTACACCCAGATGCACTCCACGCTGTCACCACGCTCCACGGCAAACACCGCAATGTCGAACTTCGACCGCGTCAGCGGCACATCGAAGTTGCCGACCTCAAGGCCGCCAAATTGCCTGTTCGCCTTGGGTGCGTTCTGCATCACGAACAGCACTTGCAGGATCGGATTGTGGCTCAGCGTCCTGTCGGGGCGAAGCTCCTCGACAATCTTGTCGAAGGGCATCTCCTGCCGCGCGTAGCAAGCCAGCGTGGTTTCGCGCACCCGTCCCAGCACGTCGCGAAACGTTGGGTCACCCGCGAAATCCATCTTGAGTGCCAACAGGTTGATGAAGAACCCGATCATGCGCTCCGTCTCCACCGTAAAACGGTTCGCCGAATCGGTGCCGACCACAACCTGTTCCTGCCCCGAAAGCCGCGACAGTAGTATCTGATAACCCGCAAGCAGCGCCATGAACAGCGTGACGCCCTCCTTCCGGCACAGTGTCTTCAGGGGAATACACACGTCCGGCGGCAGAGTACACTTCACCAGGCCGCCAGCGAACGACTGCTTCTCCGGGCGTGGACGGTCGGTGGGAAGGGTCAACAACGGCGGCGCTCCGGCAAGTTGTTCGCGCCAGAATGCGAGTTGCGTTTCGAGCGTGTCGCCCTGCAACCAATCGCGCTGCCACGCCGCGTAGTCTGCGTACTGCAATGTCAACTCCGGCAAATCCGCACGCACGCCCTTGACGAAACCTTCATATAGCGCGCGCAACTCGTCCATGAAAATCGCCGCGGACCAGGCATCGCTGACGATGTGGTGCATTGTAAGCAGAAGCACATGGTCTTGCGCGTCCAGCTTCAGCAGCACGGCCCGCAACAACGGCGCGACCGAAAGATCGAACGGGGTCGTTGCCTCGTCGACAGCAATCTCCAGCGCTTTCGCTTCGCGCTCCTCCGCGGGATGCTGCGTCAAATCGACCTGTTTCACATGAAGTTCAAGGGCCGGATCAACGTGCTGCACGGGGCCGCCGCTTTCCGTTCCAAACCATGTGCGCAGCGGTTCATGGCGGCAAACAATTTCGTTCAGACTTCTGGTCAGTGCCGCAACATCGAGTTGCCCGCGCAGCCGCATAGCGCGCGGAATGTTATAGAGATGATTGTTCGGCTCCATCTGGTCGAGAATCCAGAGCCGCTGTTGCGCATACGAAAGCGGAAGCGGGCCGTCTCGACGCACTGCCGTGATCGATGACGTCGCCGCCTCTCCGCCGGGAAGTCGCGCGGCCTCGATGCTCTGCGCAATGCGGCTGACTGTGGGCACGTCGAACATCGTGCGCAGCGGCAGATCCACGCCGAGCACGCGGCGTATTCTCGAAATGACCTGCGTGGCCAGCAGGGAGTGTCCTCCCAGGTCGAAGAAGTTCTCGTCGGTCGAAATCTTCTCCACCTTCAACACCTCGGCCCAG
>JALYTE010000475.1 GCA_030854435.1 Acidobacteriota bacterium
CAACCTCGTTGACGTCATTGACGCGCATGTAGGCGATCACCTGGTCGCGCGTCCAGCCCTTGTCGTGAATGCCGGTGTCGACGACCAGGCGCACAGCGCGGAAGAGTTCGGAGTTGAGGCGTCCGTAGTCGGAGACGGGGTCGGTGTAGAAGCCGACTTCCTTGCCCAGTTCTTCGGCGTACAGCGCCCAGCCTTCGGTGTACGCCGAGTAGCCGCCGCGCAGCCGAAACTTCGGCAGGCCTTTCAACCGCTGGGCCACGCTGATCTGCATGTGGTGGCCGGGAACGCCTTCGTGGTAGGCCACAGCTTCGTCCATCACCAGTGTCCGCCGCGTGGGGTTGGCCACGGCGACGACCACGCGGCCAGCGCGCTTTCCGTCGGGCGTTCCAGAGACGTAGTGGGTCGCGGCGGCGGCGTCGAAGTCGGGAATGCCCTCGACGGTGACCGGACTCTTGGGCAGCAGGTTGAAAAGCTCAGGCAGCTTGGGCTCCATCTGGTGGATGTACTTTGCGAAGTCGTCGATGATTTGCCGCTCGCTGGTAGGCGTCCACTTTGGGTTGTCGCGGATCGCGGCGCGGAAGCTGGCGAGGTCCTTGTAGCCGTTCTTCTGGGCGAGGTCGGTCATCGCGGCGGTGATGCGCGCGACTTCCTTGAGGCCGATGGCGTGGACGGCTTCGGGTGTAATGTCCACAGTGGTCATCGCCTTGACGGCCGCGGCGTAGCGACGCTTGCCTTCGGGCAAGGTTTCGACGGAGATGGCCGTGCGGCCGTGGGGAGTGTAGTCGGCGCGCAGGAACGCGGCGAAGGCGCGGTAGGCCGGGAAGACTTCGTCGTTGACGGCCTTGGTCATTGCGGCGGTAAGGCGTTGCTTATCGGCGTCCGAAAAGCTGGCTGGGAACTTTTTTGCGGGCAGAAGAAACGGGTTGGCGGCAATGATGCCGTCGCACTGTACGGGGAGTTTTTCGAGGATGAACCTGGGCGGCATGAGGCCGTCCTTTTCACCTTGGCGCAGGACTTCGACGGTCTGATTCAGGACGCGCGGAATCTGATGCAGGCGCGCAATGTAGTCGTCGTAATGCTGGACGCTGTCGAGCGGCACGCTGAGTGGCAGGTCGGCGAGCCCGGAGTGAATGCCGTTCTGTTGGTTGATGGGCATCTCGAAGTTCTTGAGCGCAAAGCTGATGTCGCCTTGCGTGATTTGGCGTTCGAGCAGTTCGTGCGAGAGGCGGTCGGTGTCGTCCATACCGGCGGTCGAGATGGTGCGCAGACGGGCGAGGAAAGCGTCTGCCTCCGCGTGTTGGCGCGCTATGGCGGCGAGCGAAACGTCCGAGAGCAGAGCGTTGTAGCGGTAGTCGCCGGCGGAGGTCGCGCGCTCCGGCGAGTTCTTCAGGCCGAGTTGGTAGAACTCCTCGAAGAGGGCGTTCTGGGCGGCGACGCGGTCGGCGACCGGCGTGGTTTGCGCGGAGGCGAGAGGACAGAGAGTTGCGAAGAGCAGCGAACAAGCAAGAAGGCGCATTGCGAAAGCGTAGCAGATGCCGCTGCATTTGGCGCTGCCGAATGTCCTTGACGCCACGGAAAGTCTACAGGTCTCTCCACTACGTCTTCGCAAAAAGCGCGAAGACTCCGGTCGAGATGACAAGGTCTACGGGTCTAACAGAGATTTAGAACAGGCTCTTAGGTCGTAGGCTTCCGCTGATAGCATGAGGCCCATGGTGCCGCGCGTTGCGTACTTTCCCGACAGCTTTCACGAGATCAACGGCGTCGCGCATACCAGCCGCAACTTCGTGGCGTACGCCGAGCGCCATGAATTGCCGTTTCTGTGCGTGCGTGCAGGCGAGCGCGGGGACGCGGTGTCACAGCACGGCGCGGTGCAGACGCTGGAACTCAAGCGTAGCGCGCTGGCCGTGCCGCTCGAACACGACCTGCACTTCGATCCGGTCTTCTTTCGTTACGGAGCGCTGATCGAGCGGACGCTGATGGGTTTCCGGCCCGATGTGATTCACATTACAGGGCCGAGCGAGTTGGGTATCTTCGGTGCGTATTTTGCGTGGAAGATGCGGGTCCCGCTGGCCGCAAGCTGGCACACCAATGTGCATGAATATGCGGCGCGGCGGATGGAGTGGCTGACGCGGCGGTTGGGAGAGCCGGGGGAAGCAGTTGGCCGCGGCATCGAGGCTGGAACGCTGGACGCGACGACGCGCTTCTATCGCCTGGCGAAGGTGCTGTATGCGCCCAATGCTGTGCTGTGCG
>JALYTE010000002.1 GCA_030854435.1 Acidobacteriota bacterium
CTGGTCATCGCAGCGGCAGGAGTGGCGCTCGGCTACGTCCTCGGCTCCGCGCTGGCCGGGCTCACCGTTTCGGCGATGGTCGCGACCGCACTGTTGACCCTCTACGCCGACCTTGACGCCAAACTCCACCACGAGTTCCGCGGCTTCGGTGCCAATGTTGTAGCGACGACCTCCGGCGCGTTGACTGACTCCGACCTACAACGCGCGCGTGAGATCGCGGGCACCGGCACCCTCGTTGCGCCGATCGCCTACGCCGTTGCGGCCACCGATCGCGGCACTCCCGTCGTCGTCGCCGGCGTCGACTTCGACGCCATGCGCAAGCTCGATCGCTGGTGGAAGGTCGACGCCTGGCCAACCGGCGCGACCGACGCCTTACTCGGCCAACGCGCGGCGGGCTTCGTCGCCAACGAGTCTGCGGTCACGCTGACCTACGCCGGCAAGCCGCTCACGCTGCGTGGCGTGGGGCGGCTGCGCACTGGAGGCGATGAAGACTCACGCATTTACATCCCGATGGCCGCCTTCACAAGTTGGACAGGTGTGCGACCCAGCGTGCTGGAGATACAGGTTCCCAGCGGCGAACAACGCGTCAACGCGGCCATCGTTGCCCTGCAAAGCAACCTCCCCGCACTGCACGTCGAGCCCGTTCGCGCACTCGTCGCGGGCGAGTCGCGCATCGTCGACCGCACCCACGCGCTCATGTATGGGTCGATGCTGTTGATCGCCCTCACCGTCGCGGTCAGCGTCCTCGCAACGCTCTCGGCAAGCGTTTTCGAACGCCGCCGCGACTTCGCGCTGATGAAGGCGCTGGGCGCTTCGCAGACCCAACTCCTCGGCCATTTTCTGCTCGAAGCGCTGGTCATCGCAGCGGCAGGAGTGGCGCTCGGCTACGTCCTCGGCTCCGCGCTGGCCTGGGCCATCGGCGACTGGAACTTCGGGACGGCGACGTTGCCGCGCTTGTCCATACTGCCTCTCGTGCTGCTGCTGAACGTTGCGATCGCGACGGCCGCGGCGTTGTTTCCCGCGCGGATTCTGCGCAAGCTGCAACCTGCCGCGCTGCTGAAGGGGGAATAAACTTTAACCATGAAGAGGGTCAGCGTATGAAGATGGTCAGCGAAGCCCAGCGCCAACACGCCGAAGCGATGCTCGAACATGACGCTCCGGTGATTCAACTCGTCGGCGTCAGCCGCGAATACGCCTCGCGTGCGGGTGCCGTGCGCGCGCTCGACGACGCCAGCTTCACCATCGCCGCCGGCGAGTGGGTCGCGGTTACGGGGCCTTCAGGCTCGGGCAAATCGACGCTCGTCAACCTGCTCGGCTGCCTCGACACGCCCACCTCCGGCAAGCTCACCATCGACGGCGAAGAGGTCCACGCCATGACTTCGACCGAGCTCGACCGTTTTCGCGCCGACAAGATCGGCTTCATCTTCCAGCAGTTCCATTTGATCCCGTATCTGTCCGCGCTCGAAAACGTGATGCTCGCGCAATACTTTCACTCCATGACAAACGTCGCCGACGCCAGCGCGGCGCTCGACCGCGTCGGCCTCGCCGCTCGCGCCGGCCACCTTCCCAGCGAACTCTCAGGCGGCGAGCAGCAGCGCGTCTGCATCGCCCGCGCCCTCATCAACGACCCGCCTATCCTGCTCGCCGACGAGCCTACCGGAAACCTCGACGCCGCCAACCAGAAGATCGTCGCCGACATCCTCCGCGACCTGCACGCCGCCGGACACACCATCGTCATGGTCACCCACGACCCCGAAATGGCCGCCCTCGCCCAACGCAAAATCGCGCTCAGTCACGGCAAAGTTTTCTGCCACCCCGTCCAGCAAGTCATGGTCAAACTCGGACGTTAGGATCGACGAGCAGTCCTTCTTGAAATAGCGGTCCTGTGGCCTCAATAGGACTACAAAATCTCATGGCTATGTCCGAATCCTACGTTCGCGCCCGCATCGACACCTCCACCAAGCAGCGTGCAACCGATGCGCTTCAAGCTATGGGGCTTTCGGTTTCCGACGCTATCCGTTTGCTGCTGCTCAGGATCGCCGACGAAAACCGTATGCCCTTTGAGATCAGGGTTCCCAACGCCGAAACTCGCGCGGCGATCGCCGAGCTTGAGGCGGGCAAAGGAAAGAAGTTCTCCAGCGTAGAAGCGCTCATGGCGGAACTCCATGCGAACGATTGAGCAAAGCTCAGGCTTCAGAAAAGACTACAAACGCGCGTTCAAAGGTCGCCACAGAAAGCAACTCGATGAAGTCCTCCTTCCCGTGCTAAAGGCATTGGAGAACGACGCGCCATTGGAATTGCGTTACCGCGACCACGATCTCAGCGGCGTCTGGCGGGATACCGGGAGTGCCACATCAAGCCCGATCTCCTGCTGATCTACCGCAAGAGCAGCGACGATATTTTGCGTTTGGCGCGACTTGGGTCCCATAGCGAACTCTTCGGATGACCGCTTCCCTACCGCTCCCCCCAACTCAACTTCGACCGCAGCACATTGAAAAGCCCATTCGGATGCAGCCGCAACAAGTGAATGCTGTGCTCCGACCGTCGGCAGTCGATATAGTCCCCCAACAAAAGCTCCACCGCCTCCTGTCCATCGACCGTGAGATACGTCTCGTGCGGAACCGAGTCCACCGACACCCGCACCACCGAGCTTCCCGGCACGACGATGGGACGGATCGTCAACAGGTGCGGGCAAATCGCCGTAATCACCATCGCGTCCACATTGGGCATCAGGATCGGCCCATCGGCGGCAAGATTGTAAGCGGTCGATCCCGTCGGCGTCGAGACGATCACGCCGTCCGCGCGAAACCGTGCGACAAACTGGCCGTCGAGCTCGACGCCAAACTCTCCCATGCGCGCGATGGCGCCCTTGGCGGCCACCACATCGTTGAGCGCTTCCCAATGCCGAAAGAGCCGGCCGTCGCGGTGCAGTTCGGCATGCATCAGATTTCGCACTTCGACAATTGCCGACCCCGCCAGCCACGCTTCGAGCGCGCCATACATGTCCGCGAGCGGCGTCTCCGTCAGAAACCCCAGCGAGCCGAGATTGACCGCGAGAATCGGCGTCGCGGTAAACGCGAACGCTCGCGCCGCCGCCAGCAGCGTGCCATCTCCGCCCAGCATCACGACCAGGTCGGGCGAATGCGCGGGCATCGAAGCGCGCTCGATTCCGTCGCCTGCGTTGAGGTAGTTCGCGCTCTCAACGTCCAACACAATGTCAAACCCATGCGTCCGCAACCACGCAACCAGTTCGGACAGAATGTGCTCCAACTCCGGCTTCTGCGGCTTGGAAATAATGGCGGCCTTCGGCATGGTGAGTAGTGTAGCAACGCAATGACATGTTCCCGTCAACAATGAAAGAAAGCCGGTCGCGCCAACAATCCTCTGCGTCCTCCGCGTTTCCTCCGCGAGCGCCCCGTTAAAACCGGGTGCCCCATTCGCTCCCCCGCAGGCGCCAGCGCGCCGAGCACCGTCGGCAGCACCAGCGTCGCCGAAATAAAACTCACATCCATCGCAAAGAATCGCACCCGCTCCGAACTGAGCGTCAACAACGCGACTGGCGCAAGCATGACCCTCGGATCGACGCGCAAGCGGACCTTTCTGAGAGGGAAGAAAGGTAGACCTTATGGCCCGAGGCCGGCCTTGCGACGCTAACGGGAAACCAACCCGCGGCCGACCTTCAAACAAAGGAGTGCGTGATCAGAGGGCCGCGATCGAAGTCACTGTATCGCGCCCGGTCGGCGAAATACACCAGTAGCTCAGTTCGGGCCGTCGCTGCCGCGCGCGCGAGCATAGCGGGCCTTGAGCTCGTTCATCAACTGATCGAGGACGGCACGGGGAAGATACCGACCTCCATCCACCACCGCGGAAATCCGTCGAGTGTTTGCGACATCTGCAAGCGGGTCGGCGTCAAGCAAGAGAAGGTCTGCACGCTTGCCCGAGGCGACGGTCCCTCGATCACCGGCAACCCCGAGCCACTCGGCGGGCAAGCGGGTGGCTCCCTCCAGCACCTTTCTGTTGGTGAGTCCGGCCCGAGCCATCGCTTCAAGCTCGTCGTGCAACGAAAAGCCGGCCACCAAACCGGGCACCGGCGTGTCGGTCCCTGCCAGCACCGGAATACCGGCGTCGGCGAAGGCCTTCACCAGCTTGGAATTGAAGGCCACGACCCGGCGAAGATAGTCAGCCTGGCCTGGGCTGGCGTTTGCGGCGTAGGGATTGTGCTCGGTCACGATCGGATAGAGCGCCGGCGTTATGAATTGGATTTCCGGTCGCGTCTTGAGGACCTCGGGATGGCTGACCTCCTGCAAGATGCGATCATCGAGCGTCAAGGTCGCGATAAGCCAGGTTCCATTGTGCTTGGACATCTCCACGTAGCGCGGAATGTCGGCCTCAGAGGGATCTTTGGTTTGCTGCGCGAACTCTTCGGCGTGGGCTACCAGGTCGAAGCCCGGCTGGAAGAATTTCTCGGTAATGCCTTGGTCGCGCCCGGGAATATGGCCGACCACGCGCATCTTCAGTCGGCGCGCCTCGGCTACGATAGCGGTGAAGGTGGGGAGACTGAGGTTGCTGTAAGCCTTGATGATCTCAAAGCCTTCTTCATGCGCTGCGTCGACCGCCTTGCGCCCGGCGTCCGGGGTGGCTGCGACCCTAGTCATCCCAACCGGCCAAATGGGCGGGTCACCGTCGATCATGGCCGCGAGCGCAATATGCGGCCCCAAAACCTTCCCGCTTTCGATTTCGGCGCGCTGCGCAATCGTCTCGCGCATGGCCGACAGGTCAATGACCTGCAGGACCCCGTTCGCGACATAAGGCGTAAATAGGTCCGCGTTTCGGATGGTACCGTCCGGAAGAGCCGGTTCATGCAGATAAAGACGGAGGAGCCGGTCATTTTCCAGATGCACATGGGAGTCGGTCAGGCTCGGCATGAGCCACTTGCCGACTCCCGAAATTCGCTTCGCGCCACGCGGCACGACGGCCTTAGCGGAGGGCGCGATTGACGCAATTCGTCCATCGCGGATGATCACTGTACGATCTGCGAGCGCTGCGGGCCCCGCCGTCATAGGTACGACCGTGACATGTTCGATCGCGATGGGTGGGGGTGCCTGAGCAGCTTCAGTGGCCGTGGCCAACAAGCTCCCGAACGCCGCCGCACAACAAATCGAAAACTTTTGGATCCGACGCATTTCATCTCCTCCTTAGGCCGTCGAGCAGATACGACCGGGTCGTATCTGCGACAGTTTCGAGCCCGGTCTCCAAGTCGAGGCCGGGGTATTCTTTTGAGAAATCGAAGCTGAGAAAAAGGCTGATCAGTCCGTGCATGCGTGACCACAGGAGCAATGCGATCAGGCGCGGGTCATGGTCGGCCATGACACCCGCCGCTATGCAGTCGCGGACACATTGCTCAAGCACCCTGACCGGCCCGAAGCCCGGTTCGAGCTCAACGGGCGGGCGGTTTTCGCCACGCGGCGCGAACAGAAGGCGGTAGTCCGCTGGGTTGGTCCTGGCGAACGCGATGTACATTCGGCCGAGTTCGCTGATCCGCTCGAAGGCTCCGACTGGAAATTTCGCCAAGCTTGGGCCGATCTGCGACTCCAGCTTTTCAAAAGCCTCTGCGACGACCCGGCGGACAAGAGCATCCTTGTTGGGAAAGTGGCGATAGGTCGCTCCGGGTGTCACGCCCGCACCCAACGCCACGGCTCGCATCGAGACCCCTTCCGCGCCGACGTCCGACAGCAGCGTCCGCGCCGCTGCCACCAGCCGTGTTTCCGTCCGAGTCGTTGTGAGAGTTCTCTTCACTCTCCTTCAGTATACATCGTTCACTGAGATGTAAACGGCGTTTACTGAATCTGGTAAACTCCCCGACTGCGACGGAATCTGCGTCCTCCGCGTTTCCTCCGCGAGCGCCCCGCTAAAACCGTGTGCACATTCATGCGCAGTCTCATCGCGCATGAGTGGGGTCGCCGCCAATTCCCCTCAACCAAACCGCGCATGCAACAAAAACTCGCGATTCCCTTCCATCCCCAGAATCGGCGAATCGATCGTCGCCAGCACCTCTCCACCGGCCGCGACAACCGCGCCTTCCACCCGCGAAACCGCAAGCTGCTGCGCCTCGGGATCGCGCACAATCCCACCCTTGCCCACATGCTCGCGGCCCGCCTCAAACTGCGGCTTTACGAGCACCACCGCGTCCCCCTGCCAGCGCTCCCCCGCGGGCACCAGCGCGCCGAGCACCGCCGGCAGCACCAGCGTCGCCGAAATAAAACTCACATCCATCGCAAAGAATCGCACCCGCTCCGAACTGAGCGTCAACAACGCGCCTGGCGCAAGCAGCCGCGCGTTCGTGCGTTCCATCAGCGTGACCCTCGGGTCGACGCGGAGCTTGTGATGAATCTGCCCATACCCCGTGTCCACGGCGAGCACCGACGCCGCCCCATGCTGCAACATGCAGTCCGTGAACCCACCCGTCGACGCTCCAATATCGGCGCACGCGAGGCCACCGACATCAATGTTCCAGGTCTTAAACGCGTGCTCCAGTTTCAACCCGCCCCGGCCCACATAGCGCAGGTCGTCGCCGGTCATACGCACAACGGCGTCGTCGGCGACCGCCGTTCCGGGCTTGTCGACACGCTGTTCCGAAACCAGAACGCGCCCCGCCAGAATCAACGCCTGCGCGCGTTCGCGCGATGCGGCGAGTCCGCGCTCCACCAGCAATTTGTCAAGCCGCATCTTCATCAATTCAGAATCCAGTCTACGGTGCGGAAGTCCGTCCGATTGTCGTACACTGGCATTCGACCGCTGGCGCGCGCCCCCAAATTGCATGCCACGTTCCGCGATTTTTGTTGCGATCTGCAATCTAACGGAGCTTCAGGTTCGTTCTAATGGATAGAGAGACGGGAACACTGACCCCAATGCCGGATCCGCCCGACGCGCAAATCGACGCGACGCTGCTGGACAACGTCCAGCGCGGCGATGAACTCGCCATGGCGGCGATTTACGACCGCTACTCGAAGGTCGTTTATTCCGTAGCGCTGCGAGTTTTGCGTGACCCTGCCTCGGCTGAAGACGTGTTGCAGGAGATTTTCATGCAGGTATGGCGCAGCCCGGCACGCTTCATCGCGACGCGCGGCTCGCTGGGCGGTTGGCTCGCGGTCGTCACGCGCAATCGGTCGATCGACAAGCTGCGACGCAAGCGGCCGACCGAGCAGGTGGAGGAGATGCAACTCGCCTCACCCACCAACATCGCCGACGAAGCCGAGCGCAATCTGATGATGGAGAAAGCCAAAGTCGTCATCCTGAAACTCCCCGCCGAGCAGCGCAAGACGCTCGAGATGGCGTTCTTCGATGGCCTCACCCACTCCGAAATCGCGGAGATGACCGGCGACCCACTGGGCACCGTAAAGACCAGAATCCGCAGCGCGCTCCTCACGCTGAGAAAGGCTTTGCAGGCATGAATCCGCAACAGATTTCACAAGACGATCTCGTGCTCTTCGCGTTGCAAGACCTGACGCCGGCAGAAGCCTCGGAGATGAAGCTGCACCTCGAACACAGCGAAGCCGCGCGCGCGGAACTCGCGCAGATCCAGGGCGACCTCGCCATCTACGCTCTGACTTCCGAGCCGCATGCGCCGCCCGCGCAGGCGCGCGAACGCCTTCTGGCCCGCATCGCCGCCGAACCGAAACTCGCGCCGGTCGACCCCCTCGCCACAGCCCGTCCTCTCGTCGATGAAGTTCCCATGTTGACTCCGCGCGGCACCCGAGCGTCTCAGGAGGACGAGATCCAGCCACGGCGCTCCGGCCTCGGCTTCTTCGGCTGGGTAGGATGGGCCGTCGCCGCAGGTTGCGCTCTCGCCGCCGGACTCGAATATCAGCACGTCCAGTCGGCCCAGCAAGCTCTCTACGCGCAGGACGCAAAGCTGGCCGAACTCGCGAGCCAGGCCGCTCGCGCTGAAGCCGTCATGAAGGTCCTCACCGATGCCGGCGCCATGCAGGTGGCGTTGCACCTGCCCGCCGCCAAGAGTGCGGAGCCGCCTCGCCCCGAGGGCCATGCGGCATACATCGCGCAGACCGGTTCGCTGGTCTTCGTCGGCCTGCATCTGGCCCCGCTCGAAGCCTACAAGACCTACGAACTCTGGGTCATCCCCGCCGACGGCCATGGCCCGATCCCCGCCGGAATCTTCAAGCCCGACCAGCGCGGATTTGCCTGCGTCATCCTGCCCACGCTTCCAAAAGGCGTCACGGCCGGCTCATTCGGCGTCACCATCGAGGACGACGGCGGAGCCAAATCCCCCACCCTCCCCATCGTCCTCGCGGGCATGTAGGTTCTTCCATTC
>JALYTE010000018.1 GCA_030854435.1 Acidobacteriota bacterium
GGGCAAGCATGTGAAGCAGGCGGGGTCGCTGGTGGACAAGCAGCGGCTGCGGTTTGACTTCTCGCACTTTACGGGTGTCGCGGATGAGGAGTTGCAGGAGATCGAAGACATCGTGAACCGCCAGGTACTTGCGAATACGGCGGTGCAGACGATGGTCGATGTCCCCATCGACACCGCGATCCATGAGTACGGGGCGATGGCGTTGTTCGGTGAAAAGTATGGCGAGCGCGTGCGCGTGGTGAAGATTGGCGACTTTTCGACCGAGCTTTGCGGCGGAACGCACACGGCTGCGACCGGAGAGATTGGGCTGATCAAACTCGTCGGCGAGAGTGCTGTTGCGAGCGGTGTGCGGCGCGTCGAGGCGGTCACCGGGACAGGATCGCTGGGGTTGTTTCGCAGAGACGCCGACGTGGCCCGAGTGGCTTCGCAGTTCGTCGGCTCCGGCGAGGTTTCGCCCGAGGCGTTGCGGATGAAGGTGGCGCAGCAGGACGACGAGATGCGCAAGCTGCGCCGCGAGTTGGAGCAGATGCGGATGAAGTCGGCGAGCGCGGCGACGGCCGATGCGGCGGCTTCGGCGGTGGAGGTCAAGGGCGTCAAGGTTCTTGCGCAGAGAGTTGATGCGCTGGATAAATCGCAGATGCGGAACCTTGTCGATGAGCTGCGCGGCAAGCTGGGGTCGGGCGTGGTCGTGCTCGGCGCGGCGACGGCGGAGGGTAAAGTGTCGCTGATCGTCGGCGTGACCAAAGACCTGATTGGCCGCGTACAGGCGGGGAAGATTGTTGGGCTGCTGGCCGCGAAGGTCGGTGGCAAAGGTGGGGGAAGGCCGGATTTGGCGGAGGCCGGTGGGGTTGATGCAGCGGGATTGGATGCGACGCTCGCTGCGACTGCGGGAGTTGTCGGGGAGTTGCTGGGTTAGCGGTATGGGAGGCCACTCGTCGTGCAAGTCCAGCACGAAGATGGGGCAACCCGATTCGTTGGCAGGTATCTGAACGTGTACCTCGGAGATTCCTGGCGCACGGGCCAGCGGAGAAACTTAAACTGAAAGCGGCTATGAGTTGTCCAAGGGGTGCTGTCCGCCATGCTGTCGCGCTGAGTCTGGCTTGCGTTTTGGCGCTGAGTTGCTGCGCGTCCGGCGCGGCGCGTCCGACGCGGATTCCGCCCGATCCGTGGAAGGCCGCAAACAATTCGCGCGTTCGGTTTGAGGCACAGCCGTCACACAGCCGTCTGGACTATGACCGGATGATGGCGGAGTTTCGAGCGATCTATCACTCCAATCCGGCGGACGTTCATGCGGCGGCAGCGGTGAGGCAGGTCGCGGAGCTTCTTGCCGAGCAGGGTCGCGAATTACATGACGCCAAGAGCCTGCGCGACGGCGCTGGGCAGTATGAGTTTCTTGCGAAGGAGTATCCGGCAAGCATGTTCGCCGCTCCTGCGCTGGCGTCCGAGGTGGAGTTGTTCGGCCCGGAGGGGTTGGGCGATGTGGCGGAGGCTCGGCGGGTATCGGCGGAGTTGAAGAAGAAGTATCCACTGCGGGCGGCGGCGCTGTTGGCGAAGAAAACGTCATCGCCGCTTTTAGTGGGTCGAAATGAAAGTGTTGTGCCGGTGCGGAAACCCATGTCCGAAAATCCGGCTGTGGGGCACCCCGCTTCAGCGACTCCAAGGGCGAAATACTGGGGTCCTTCGCCTGCGGCTCAGGATGACGGCGAAAAACAAAAGACAGCTACGGCTTCGATAAGCTTGCCTGTGGCACACGGGCCGATCGCGCGGGTCACGGGCATTCGGCATTGGTCGACGGCGAGCTATACGCGCGTCGCGATCGATCTCGGCGACGAGGTTGAGTACCAAGCGGCGCGCGTTGAGCATCCCGACCGCATCTTCTTCGATCTGCATCATGCTCATCTTGCGCCGGAGTTGATTGGCAAGAGTTTCGCCGTCACCGACGATGGGTTTCTTACCCGCATTCGCGCCGCTCAATACTCGGACGACGTGACCCGCGTCGTCCTCGACGTGCATGAGGTGACGGACTACTCGGCGTTTCTGCTGCCGAATCCTTATCGGTTGATTATCGATATTCACGGCAAGCAGCCGGCGACAGGGAATAGGGAACAGGCGACAGGGAATAGGGAACAGGGAACAGGGAATAGGGAACAGGGAACAGGGAATAGGGAACAGGGAATAGGAAACAATGCGCCGCGTGGCCCGGTCATGAAGCCGGGTACAGTGTCCGGTTCGGACGCGGCGGTTTCGAGTTTGCCGCCGATGCCGGTAACGGATGGGAGTTCGGGCTTCGGGCTGCCGCCCAGGAAGACAGCCGCGAACGCGAAGGCAGCCGCCGTTGCGCCGCCGCGCGTCGTGATTTCCGTCAAACCCACGGCTGCTAAGCCAGTGCCGAATACTGTCGCGTCGCGGTCGGAGAACTCGGGCACGGAGGTCGCGGCGGTCAGCGACCAACCGGGCAAGGTGGAGGCCACCAGCAAGCCAACTTCAGGGCCGATTTCGGCGAAGAGCAGAACCAGGAAACAGGAAACGGGAAACAGGAAACAGCAGGACGCGGATGCGGTTGCCGCGCCGATACTGCCCGCCGCTCCGACAGCCGATGGCGAGACCTCGCTGTTGCGAGCGCTGGGGTTGAAGATAGGCCGCATCGTCATCGACGCGGGGCACGGTGGGCACGACTCGGGTACGATTGGCGCGGATGGCATTCAGGAGAAGGACGTCGTGCTCGATGTCGCGCTGCGGCTGGGCAAGCTGCTGCACCAACGCATGGGCGCGGAGATTGTCTACACGCGCGCGGACGACACCTTTATCCCGCTGGAAACGCGGACCGCGATTGCCAACAAGGCGCAAGCCGACCTGTTCATTTCCGTTCACGCCAACAGTTCGCCCGATACCAGCGCTCGCGGCGTCGAGGTCTACTATCTCAACTTCACCAGCGACCCCGAAGCGATGCGTGTCGCGGGCCGCGAGAACGCCGTGTCGACGCAAAGCGTTCACGAGTTGAGCGACCTGGTGAAGAAGATCGCGCTGAAAGACAAGATCGACGAAAGCCGCGAACTCGCCGGCGACGTCGAGGGGTCGCTCTATGCCGGCCTCGAAAAGGGCAACGAAGGCTTGAAGGACCGCGGCGTCAAGAAGGCGCCGTTCGTGGTGCTGATTGGCGCGAACATGCCTTCGATCCTGGCCGAGATCAGTTTCGTGACGAATCCCGACGACGCGGAACAACTGCGGACGCCGGAGTATCGCCAGCGGGTCGCGCAGAGTTTGTTCAACGGCGTGGCGAGGTACGCCACGGGGATCAATGGGGTGAAACCCGCCGCGGTCCAGCGCACGGCGATGCGACGGTAGCGTGCTCACGTTTAGCGTGCTGGTGTAGTCTGCGCAGTATGAGGCGTTTGGGCTGGATTGGCGCGGTGGCGTTGGTGGGGTGCTGGGCGTGGAGCGGAGCGGCGCGCGCGCAGAACGCAACGACGCTGGTCGAGCCGCCCGTGCCGTTGTTGCCTCAGAGTTTTGCGGGCTGGCACAGGGACGAGACGACGACAGTGCCCGCGTCGTCGTTCTCGCTGGTGAATGTCAATAAGGACGCGCTCGAAGAGTGTGCGCCGCAGCGTTCGCAAACGGCGACCTATATCTTGAAGGGCGGCCGCAGCGTGCATGTCGAGGCGGTGGAGTTCAACGACGCCACCGGGGCCTACAGCGCCTTTACACTCGCGTTGCGTCCGGGCCTCAAGCTGGGAAAAGAGATCGGGGCCGCAACGGCCATCGGCGATGGAGGCGTGCTGTTCGAGACGGGATCGTCGCTCGCGCTGGCTTACCCCGCGACGACTGCGGACGTTTCCGATTTGACGAAGCTGGCGAATACGCTGCCGAAGATCGGCGGCCCGCGCAGTCAGCGTCCGCTGCTGCCCACGTTTTTTCCAGCGAAGGGTTTGGCTACGGGCAGCCTGCGCTATGCGCTGGGGCCAGCGAGCTACGCGGCGATGGGCGGGACGTTCGGCGCTGGCCAACTCGGCTGGGAGAAGAGTGCCGAAGCGGCGCTTGCGGATTACGCCGACAAACGCGGCAAGGAGACTTTGACACTGCTGCTGTATCCGACGCCGCAAATTGCGGCCGACCACATGCGCGCTATCGAAACGCAGACGTCCGGCGCGGTGAAGGCGAGGCGCGAAGGCGAGCTGGTGATCCTCGCGACCGGGACCTTCAGCGCCGACGACACGGTGAACATGATCGAGAACATCCACCTTCGCACCGAAGTGACGTTCGACAGGGCGATGCCGCCGAGCTTCGAGCACGAGGTCCAAAAAACATACAGCCTGCTCGCCAGCATCGCCATTTTTTGTGCCGTGGGGACGCTCGCGTCGGTGTTGCTGGGAGTGTTTCTTGGCGGAGGGCGAGCGCTGGTGCGCAAGATGCAAGGCAAGGACGCGGCCGCCGATGTGGAGTTCTTGAGCCTCCATTTGGAGCCTCAGAATCCCCGTCCAAAAATGGGTCCGCCCGCTTCCTGAGCCGCCTGGCGCAGGCCATCTGGGTCTGCCTAGCCGCAGGGTGCAATCGTAAGTTATAGATAATTAGACACTTACAATTGATATCGAAACTGCTTGACACAGTTGGGGGTCGAACATACTCTTGCACCAGAGAGTTCCGACAGCTTTGCCTCTGTTGGTGCTGCCTCCTAAAGAGAGGGTCGCCCTGTTGCCGGGCGGCCCTTTCGCTTTGTGGAAAAGGCGGGACAAAATCCGCGCTGAAGCTCTGACGCGACTTCACAACTCCGCGCACGTCGGATCGATCACCGTGCGCTCGGCGAGTGGAGGATGAGAAAGAGCGACCGCTCGCCGCAAATTTTGCGTCTGCGATGTTTGCCGATAGAATGATCGAGGAGCAGGCCGACGTAGCTCAGTTGGTAGAGCAACTGATTCGTAATCAGTAGGTCAGCGGTTCAACTCCGCTCGTCGGCTCCATTCATCTCCCTTGTCATCTCGACCGAAGTTTTCGCGCTCTTTGCGAAAGCGCAGTGGAGAGATCGCCGCATTTGCACTTTGGCGCCTCAGTCTCCATCGCGTACATGGTTTGGTTCCCGATATCCACTGAAATCTTTAAAATGGGCCTCTAAGGCCTTGAATCCGCAGTGCTTGCCACGCATACTCGCAATTGGAGCAGGCCGCACTCAGCCGGTTCCGACCCCGAAGGAGCAGAGACGTGGACAAATACGCCCGTGAAGACGTTCTGCGCATTCTTCAAGTGCCTTCGCGGCAGTTGGCGAACTGGCAGCGGGTCGGATTGGTTTCTCCATCTGAAGATTTCTCCTTTGAACAGTTGGTGCAGTTGCGCAAGCTGCGCGACCTGACCGCGACCCGCATTTCGGTGCGTAGCATCCAGCGCTCGGTCGATGCGATGCAGAAGGTCTCGGGCATGGTCAATCCGCTGTTGGAGTCGGCGGTGGTGCGACGCGGGTCGAGGCTCACGTTCCGGCAATGGGGCGCGCTGGTCGATCCGGTGACGCGGCAGATGGCATTCGATTTCGAGTTGGCGCCCTGCACCGGGATGGCCGTCGTGCGCGCCCGCGGCAGTGCTCCTTCGCGCCTGAATAGCGAGGCCCAGGAGATGTTCCTGCGCGCGGTGCGGTTGGAAGAGCGCGCCGATACGCTGCCCGAAGCGAAGGAGATGTACGCCGCGATCCTGGAGTTGCAGCCCAACCACGCGCCGGCCGCCATCAACCTCGGGACCATCTGTTACAACGAGCGCGATTTCCAACGGGCAGAGAGTTTCTACCGGCGCGCCACGGAGTCCGACCCCGAGTACGCGCTGGCCTTCTTCGATTTGGGCAACGTGCTCGACGAACTGCAGCGGCTGCCTGAGGCCATCGCCGCCTACGAGCGCGCGCTCGCCCTCGTGCCGCAGTATGCGGACGCGCATTACAACCTCGCGCTGGCCTACGAACGCCGCTCCGAACCCCGCCGCGCGCTCCGCCACTGGACGATGTACGCCCGCCTCGACCCCGCCGGGCCGTGGGCCAGCCACGCTCGCGGACAGGCGAAAAAGATATTGAGCGGCGAACGCCTCGCCATCGTCACCCGCCACGGACGCACCATGCGCATCGCGGGATAAGGGCAGGAAACAGGAAACAGGAAACAGTAAACAGTACACAGGGAACCAGGGAACAGGGAACCAGGGAACAGGGAACAGGGGAACAGGGAGCAGGAATTAGGGAACGTCTTTGCTTTTGCTGTTGCTTTTCTTTCTGTCATTCCCGAAGGGAACCTGCTTCTCTACGGGCTGCGACCCTCCCCAACTTGCTGACCCGCTCCCGGCGACCCGCTAACTTGATACACTTCGGCTGCTACGATTGCACCTGATTCACGACCGCCCGGAGAACATACAGCTATGGCCGCAGTTACAACCTTTCGTCCTTTCGTCCCCGCCAACGAAACACGGCCCGAACTTTCCATCCGCGCGCTGTTGCTGGGCGCTTTCTTCGGCGTTATCTTTGGCGCGGTCACGGTGTATGTCGGGCTTCGCGCCGGGCTGACGGTGGCCGCCAGCATTCCCATCTCGGTGCTTTCGATCTCGATCCTGCGCGTCTTCGGCCGCGCGTCGATCCTCGAAAACAACATCGTCCAAACCACCGGCAACGCCGGCCAGTCGATCGCGTCGGGCGTCATCTTCACGCTGCCCGCGTTGATTTTCCTGGGGTTCGACCTGCAGAGTTTCCGCATCTTCGCGCTGGCGCTGTTCGGCGGCTGGCTGGGCGTGTTGTTCATGATTCCGCTGCGCCGCCAGTTGATCGTCGACGAGCACGAAACGCTGATTTACCCTGAAGGCACGGCCTGCGCCGACGTCCTCAAAGCCGGCGAGCACGGCGGCTCTTTTGCCAGCCGCGTGTTCTTTGGACTCGGAATCGGAGGAATCTACACGCTCTTCCAGAACGAGAACCTGACGCGGCTGTTTCCCGCGACCCCGAATTGGCAGCCCAACTTCGATCCCAATGGCCAGCAAATTCTCAAAGGCGCGGCCATTCGCGCCGACGTGACCCCCGAGTATCTCGGGGTCGGCTACATCATCGGCATTCGCGTCGCGGCGGTCATGCTGGCGGGCAGCGTCTTCTCCTGGCTCGTGCTGATGCCTGCCATCGTGTTCTTCGGCAAACACCTCACCGGCCCCCTCTATCCCGGCACGGTTCCCATCGGGCAAATGGACCCCAGCGGTTTGTGGAAGACCTACGTCCGGCCCATGGGCGCGGGCGCGGTGGCGGCCAGCGGCCTGATTACGCTGCTGCGGACTGCGCCGACGATCATCGGCGCGTTCACCTCCGGCATCGCGAAGATGGGTCTGAACAAGAACGCCGAGCGCGCCAAGCCGTCGCGCACCGAACACGATCTGCCTATGAGCGTCGTGATTGGCGGCAGCGTCCTTTTGATCGTGATGATGTTCGCGTTTTTAGAATGGAAGCCTGTTCCTGGCGCGCAAGTGGGCTGGCTGGCCAATCTCGCTGCGGCGCTTCTGGTGATGGTGTTCGGATTTCTGTTTGTCACGGTGAGCGCGCGCATTGTCGGCATCGTCGGGTCGAGTTCCAGTCCGGTGAGCGGCATGACCATCGCCACGTTGATGGCGACAGCCGCGATCTTCCTCGTCAAAGGATGGACGGCCCCGGCTTTTGGCGCGCTGGCCATCACCATCGGCGGCATGGTGTGCATCGCGGCCTCGAACGCCGGCGACACGGCGCAGGATCTCAAGACCGGCTACCTGGTCGGCGCGACGCCCTGGAAGCAGCAGTTGGCGGTGATGATCGGCGTCGTCGTTTCGACGCTCGCCATCGGGACGACCCTCAACGCGATGAACAAAGGCCTGGAAAACTTCCAGCGCATGCCCGTGCCTCGGGCGATTTCGCTCGGCGCGCTTCCCGAAGGCGTCCAGAACCAGGGACAATTCACGCGCAACGACATCAAGCTCATGGGCAAGGTCCCCGGCTCGGCGGAGATGTCCACCGTGGGCGAGGTGACGGACGCGCGCAAGTACACGCTGCTGAACGCCATCGGGTCCTCGGTGCTCGAAGACGGCAAGTACCTCTACAACGCGGCCACCGGACAGATCGAAATTGTGTGGACCCAGGGCATCGGCAGCGAAAAGGCCGCCGCGCCGCAGGGACGCCTGATGGCCACGGTCATCAACGGCATCCTGAGCCGCAAACTGCCGTGGGGGCTGGTGCTGCTGGGCGTGGCTCTGGTCATCGGCATTGAACTGCTGGGCGTGCGCTCGTTGACGTTCGCGGTCGGAGCGTACCTTTCTATCGGGACCACGCTGGCGATTTTCTGCGGCGGTGTCGCGCGGTGGCTGGTCGATCGCGCCGCAGCGAGGGCCGGAGACGGCGCGAACACCGAAGCCGAGAGCGAAGTTTCATCGGGCAGTTTGTTCGCTTCGGGGTTGATTGCGTCCGGCGGAATCATGGGTCTGGTCGGCGTCGCGACGCAAGCCTTGAACAAGACTTTCCCCAACTTTCCCGAAAACAATTTCCTGCATAAGGACTGGGTCAGCGTTCTCTGCTTCGCCATGCTGGCCTATAGCCTGTACTACTTTGCGCGCAAGCCGATCCCGTCGGAGGCAGTGCTCGAAGAAGTCGAGCGCGAGGGTTAGGGGCAAACGCAGGTCGCTGCCTGGAAGTTAAGCTTCGCAAAGGTCTCTTCGCGAAACTTTGCGTTCAACTTCGCGAACTTTGCGTCAAGGTTCCTGCTCTCGGACTGCCGGGGCTAGAGTTCCAGGATGATCGGCATAATCAGCGGCCGGCGATTCGCGTTCTTCTGAATGAAGCGCTTCAGGTCGCCGCGAATCTTGTCCTTCATCACTCCGTAGTCGCGGCGTTCTTCGGCGCTCGATTGCTCCAGCGTTCGCACCACAATGTCGCGCGCGTTGCGCAGCAGTTCGGGGTCGTCGGCCGCGAAGCCGCGTGTAGTGATCTCAGGCAGGCCTTCGACCTGGCCGGTGCGCTTGTTGATCGCGATGATGGGCAGAAACACGCCGTCCTCGCCGAGATGCTTGCGGTCGCGAATCACGGTGTCTTCGACCACATCGGCGGTGGAGTTGTTGTCGATGCAGACGCGTCCGGTCGTGACTTTGCCGGTCTTGTTTGCGGATTTGGCGTCCAGCGTCAGCACGTCGCCGTCTTCTAGCAGCATCACCTTCTCGGGAATCCCCGTCGCGAGCGCAAGCTCGACGTGGCGTTTGAGATGACGATAATCGCCGTGAATGGGAATGAAGAACTTCGGCTTGACCAGGTTGATCATCAGGCGAAGTTCTTCCTGCGAGCCATGTCCCGACACATGAATCAAACCGTTGGTCCCGTCGTCGTAAATCACGCGAGCGTCGCGGCGTTCCAGATGGTCGATCACGCGATAGATCTTTTTCTCGTTGCCCGGGATCACGCGCGAAGAAAGCAGCACAGTGTCGTTCGGCTCGATCTTGGCGAACCGATGGTTGTCGACCGCCGCGCGCGAGAGCGCGGACATCGGCTCGCCCTGCGTCCCGGAGATCAAAATACACAGCTTCGACGCGGGCATATCGCGAATCTGGTTGGGGTTGATGATCAGACCCTGCGGCGGATCGAGATAGCCGAGGTCTTGCGCGATCTCCGTCGAGTTGTCAAGCGAGCGGCCGATGATGGCGACCTTGCGACCGTGTTTCTCCGCCAGTTCCATCGCGATGCGGATGCGGTGGATTGACGACGAGAAGCAGGAGAAAAACAGCTTCTTCGGCGCGGCGGCAAAGATGTCGTCGAGCCGCGGAATGACGGCCTTCTCGCCCGGCGTAAAGCCCATTCGGTCGACGTTGGTCGAATCCTGTAGAAGGCAAAGAACGCCCTGCTTGCCCAGGTCCGCGAAGGCCTGCAAGTCGAACGGATGGCCGTCGGGGGAGGAGAGATCGACCTTGAAGTCGCCGGTGTGCAGCACGATTCCGACCGGCGTATGGATGGCGAGCGAAACGCAATCCACCAGCGAGTGCGTCACGCGAATCGGCATGACGCTGAAAGGCCCCAGCGTGATGCGGCGACCGGGCAGGATTTCAATCAGCTCGGCGTCGTCGAGCAAGCGATGCTCTTCGAGTTTGCCTTCGACATACGCGAGCGTAAACTCGGTCCCGTACACTGGCACATTCAGTTCGGAAAGAATCCACGGCAGGCCGCCGATGTGGTCTTCGTGCCCATGAGTGAGGACGATGGCGCGCACGAACTGGCGGTTCTCAATGAGGTAGGAGATGTCGGGCACGACGATGTCGACGCCCAGCAACTCTTCTTCCGGAAACATGAGGCCGGCGTCTATGACGATGATGTCGTCGCCGTAGCGGAGGGCGAGGCAGTTCATGCCGAACTCGCCCAGCCCGCCAAGCGGAATGATTTGCAATTTATCT
>JALYTE010000128.1 GCA_030854435.1 Acidobacteriota bacterium
GTGTCGCACTCGGCAAACCCATTTCCGGCTTCCGCTTCGGCTGAGCGGTTGCGACCGCGTTATGGAACTCTCCGACGCCCGGCGGGTTCGTAAACCCCAAACCACTCAGGAGCTTGCTCATGCCCACCCTTCTCGTTGTTGAATCCAGCCCGCGTGGCGACCACTCGATGTCACGCGGACTGACCAAGATGTTCGTCCAGGACTGGTTGAAAAATCATCCCGGCGGCAAGGTTGTCGAGCGCGACTTGATGGAGAGCCATCTCCCGTTCGCGACCATGCCGTGGCTCGGGGCATACTTCACTCCCCTCGAACAGCAAACGCCTGAAATGAAGGATCTTTTGCGCCTGTCCGACGAGCTGGTCAGCGAAATCCTGACGGCCGACCATATCGCCATTGGCACTCCGGTCCACAACTACAATGTTCCGGCCGTACTCAAGGCCTACATCGACCAGATCGTGCGCAAAGGGCTGACGCTCGGCTACGCCGGCGAGGGTCTGGTCCACGGCAAGGCGTGCACGATCCTGATGGCATCAGGTGGCGTCTACACCGAGGGTTCGCCCATTCGCGACCGGGATATTGCGACCACGTACCTGCGACTGATCCTCAAGATGATCGGCATCGAGGACGTCACCGTCGTCGCCGGCGGAAACGCGAAGTCCGTCGACATGGGCGAGATCACACGCGACGCGTTTCTTCAGAAGTTCGCCGCAGAGGTAGCCGAGGCTGCCGCCAGGACATGAGAGCAGCTTGACTGCATAGCGTCCAGAACACTGATCACTTACGTATGAACAACGTGCTGAGGTTGCGCGACTACCCTTCCCGAAAGCTGCATTTCCCCACCGTCTCGAAAGGGTCGCGCTGTGTGAAAAGCCTGGCCCAGTTGGCAAACCGACCGCGTGCGCGAAAATTTGGCGAATCGTCGGACTCACGCATTTTGAAATCGAACGCTCGCTGAGCGAAATGCTTATATTTTCCTCAGTAGAAAAGCCACTTTTGCGTTTTCATACGGTCTAGGTCGATTGCGGCCATCACGCCGCGCTATCGGGTGCTGACGGCGTCGGGGACGATGACACCAAACCGTCTACGTCGTGGATTGAGTCCGACAATCGTGATCGCCAGCACCAGAACCGCCTTCGTAGACTTCTTGAATTGGCGATCAGTCAGATGGGAGCAAGCAATAAGCTGTCCGGAAACCGATAACAGCGTGTATTGAGTTGACATTCGTACTAATTTGTAACAATGTATGTTACATGAAACGCACCAGCAGACTTTCAGGCATTCTCCACGTCCTCTTGCATATGGCCGAAACAGAGTCACCGGTTACTTCCGAGGACTTGTCGAAGGCAATGCAGACGAACCCGGTCGTCATCCGCCGGATCATGGCGGGCCTTCGCGACAACGGGCTTGTTCGTTCGGCGAAGGGGCCAGGTGGCGGTTGGAGCCTTGCCCGTGATCTTTCAGCGGTAACCCTTCGCGATGTTTACAAGGCGATCGGTTCGCCTGACATCTTCGCGCTCAGCCATCGCACCGAAGCGCCAGATTGCCTTGTCGAGCAGGCAGTGAATGCCGCCATGGACGATGTTTTTGCAAGCGCCGAAGCACTACTTCTTGCTCGGCTCGACGACGTGACGCTCGCGGCGCTGAGCGCCGATTTTCATGCGCGCATGGTCATCCGGGGCAGCGACTGTCAATTTGAGGGAAACACCCATGCAGCATGACGCGACCATCATCGGGGGCAGTTTTGCGGGACTGGCAGCGGCGACCTATCTGGCACGAGCGCGCCGCCGAATACTTGTCGTAGATGTGGGTTTGCCGCGAAATCGCTTCGCGGCTGCATCGCACGGCTTTCTTAGCCAAGACGGCAAGGCGCCGGGAACGATTCTCGCCGAAGCGCGCGAACAGCTTCTCGCGTATCCGACCGTTGATCTCGTCCAAGGCGAAGCGCTCTCAGCAACGGGCAACGACAACGGCTTCGTCGTCCGCCTTGCAGACGGTTCTAAACATGCCTCTGCCAAGTTGATATTGGCTTTCGGTCTCAGCGATGCGCTCCCCGATCTGCCGGGCGTAACGGAGCGATGGGGCACCAGCGTGCTTCATTGCCCTTATTGTCACGGGATCGAGTTCAGCGACCGCTCTCTTGGCGTTCTCTACAAAAGCCCGATGTCGGTGCATCAGGCAGCCATGATCAAAGAATGGGGACCGACTACGCTGTTTCTCAACGGCGAGACACTGGACCCGGAGGTGGCCGAGCAGCTTACCCACCGCGGCGTTTCTATTGAGGCGGCGCCCGTGGCCGCACTCGAAGGAACTGGTGCCGAGCTTGCGATGATACGACTGATGAATGGCCGCGCCGTGCCAATCGAGGCCCTCTATGTCATGCCGACCTCGCAGCTGAATAGCCCACTCGCTGAACAGCTTGGCTGCACGGTGGATGAAGAAATGATGGGGTCGATAGTTCGCACGGGGCCAGAC